>JALWZJ010000116.1 GCA_027002625.1 Campylobacterales bacterium | reverse complement strand
CCTCAAGCCAACGCCAAGCCACTTGTGGCCAATACATTCAAGCCAGAATATCGAAATCCGGAGACCAAACACAAATCCACCCTCAACAAACAGCTGATGGAAGGGGTGAAGTAGTGCGACGAAGGGAGGTCTTTGGCATTTTTTCAAGAAATGCCGAACAAAAAAAGAGCATCCCTCTTTTCCCTCCCTACTTCGAGAAGGAGGAAGATTTTGAAAAGTGTAAAGAGTGCGAAAGTAAAGCTTGTCAAAGTGTATGTGAAGAGAATATCATAGTCATCGTAAATGACAAACCCTCTTTAGATTTTTCAAAATCGGGATGTACCTTTTGTGACGAGTGTGCTAAAGCTTGTGAAGCTGGAGTACTCAGTATAGAATACAAAAAAGATATCCCAGCACCCAAAATTAATATGATAGGGTGCTTGGCTTGGCACAAGACGATCTGTAGCATGTGTAAAGATATTTGTGAAGTGGGGGCTATTCAGTTTACGGGGCTTTTCAATCCTGAGATCGGTGAAGTGTGCAACGGATGTGGTTTTTGTGTGGGGGTATGTCCTACGCAAGCGATAGGATGGGAGGGACAATGAGAAAAATTTTGCTCTTTTGTGTGAGCGCTTTGGTGCTTCTTGCCGCTTCGCTGCATCCTGTGCAGCAAGCGACTATCAAAGCGGCGGTACTGGATATGGTGATAAGCCAGGATAAAATCTTCATCGCTACCGATGCGAGCAAAGTGGTGGTGCTGGATAGGGACTTTCATCCCATACGTGAGATAGAGGTGCGCAAGATCAAAGACTTCATGGGTACTCTCAACGATGCCGACATCTACAGTGTGGATGTGATGGATGGCAAGGTGCTCTTTTTGGCTCAAGCAGAGGAGGGGTATAGCGAGCTTTTCCTAAACGATGGGAACAAGACCATAAAAGTGTTGGATAGATCCAAGATGCTTTACGCCAAAGCGGCGAAATTCGTCGATAGTGATCATGCCGTGCTCGCTTTGATGAGCGATGAGGCGGTACTGTACGATATCTTGCACCAAAAGATCCTTAAAAGAGCCAAATTGGGTGAGTATTTCTATTCTACTATGGCAATGGACAAGGATCATCGATATTTCGCCGTAGGAGACGAGGGTGGCGAAGTGATCGTGGCTGAGGCAAGGAGCTTGAAGCGGGTGAAGCTTTTTAAAGATATCAACAAAGACAAAATCCTATCTATCGATATCAACAAAAATATGGTGGCGGCAGGAAGCAGGGCCGATAAGACGCTGGCCATCTACGACTGGCAAGCGGGTTGGCACAAAGTGGTGAAAAATCCAGACTTTTTCATCTATGTAGTAGGTCTCTCTCCCGATAATCGCTACGTGGTCTATGGTGACAACGACAAATATGTTTTAAAAGTTTTGAATGTCGAGAGTATGGAGCCAAAATATGAGCTTATCGGGCATAAAAATATCGTCAATGTGGTTCGCTTTATCGACAAGTATACGATAATCACAGGAAGCGAGACTGGAGAAATCATGAAATGGAGGCTAAAATGAATATCAGTAGTTGTGTGGTACGGTGCAATCCTGGAGATCTCGAGGATGTAAAAAAAAGAGTAGAAGAGTCAGGAGTGTGTGACATCCATATCGTAGACGAAAAGGGTTATATCATCGTCACGATCGAAGGAGAGGGGATAGAAGAGGAGATAAAAAAGCTCAAGACATTGCAGTTTTTGGATGGGGTGCTCAGTGCCGAGATGGTCTACTCCTATAGCGAAGACGAGCTGGACGCTTTGAGAGAGGATCTGGATATCCAAGAGCCGGTACCTGAGATTTTGAAGCGTGAAGATGTACGAGCCGAAGAGATCGTCTATCACGGAGATCTAAAGAAAAAATATATCTAAGGATAGCGAATGGATATCACATGGGATATGTTCGTCGAGACGGAAGTACCCAAAGATGAGCTGATCATCTCCCGTACCGATCTCAATGGCATCATAACATACGCCAACGAGACTTTCGCTCGTATCAGTGGCTATGAGCCCCAGGAACTCATAGGTAAGCCCCACAACATCTTGCGCCATCCCGATATGCCCAAGCGAGTGTTTAAAGAGCTATGGGATACGATAAAAGCCGAAAAGATATGGAGCGGGTATGTCAAAAATATGAGAAAAGACCGGGGATACTACTGGGTCTACGCCGAGGTGAGTGGGGTGTACAAAGATGGAAAGCTTGTAGAGTACAAATCGATGCGTAGCTGGGTACCCAAAGAAAAGAGAATCGAGATGCAAAATCTCTATGACAAGATCCGCCTCGAAGATAGGGAGAATGTACGAGGAGTGAGCTATTTGGATGTGGATACATATGAGAAGCTGATCCGAAAGAGCCAAGAGATGGGAGTTTCGCCAGAGAAATTTCTGCAAAATTTATTGGAAAAATAAAACTTCTTGATTTAAATCAAGGATTTAAAAGATTTTGTTGCACTATAATAGTAATAACCTTAAATTATCAAAAGGAGAGCAGATGAAAAAGATTGGTTTAAGTTTGACGGCGGCTATGGTACTGGCTGCTGGAATGAGCGGTGTCGCCAGTGCAGATACGTTGGAAAACATTATCTCAAATCCCAAAGTGAGCCTGGAGATCAGACCTCGATATGAGTATGCAGATGTGAAAGACAATGGCCTTGATAGTGCAAAAGCTTTGACGGTCCGAACCGCCCTTGGACTCGATGCCACTCTATTCGACATAGAAGGTCTTGGAGCACAGATCCAGATGATGAATGTGGCCAATTTTGGATGGGTGGACGAGTATGCTCCTGAACAGCCTGGATACGATACCATCATGGATCCTTCCCAAACACGTGTGACCCAAGCCAATGTAAGCTATTCGGCTAATGGCTTTACAGGGATTGTGGGTCGAAAGATGGTAGTACTCGACAATGCCCGCTTTATCGGTAACGTAGGCTGGAGACAGATGCCACAGACTTACGATTTGGCGGCTGTGATCTACAACGGTATTGAAAATCTCAGTCTTCTTGGTGCTTATGTCAATAGAGTCCATAGAATCACCAAAGATGGTAAGCTCGATACTGGTAGTGTTTTGCTCCACGGCTCATACAAAGCTATGCCAGAACTCACAATCACTGTCTATGACTATATGATACAAAACTTTGCAGATCATATCGGTATCCGACTGACGGGAAAAGTGGCCTTCGATGAGGTGAAACTGAGCTATACTGCCGAGTATGCGATGCAAAACGATCCTACGATGACCGAAGAGGATGATCCAATTTTGGTACCAGGTAGAAGCGATCCCGACAAGATCGAGCAAGATGCCGACTACTATAATCTCAATGTAGGTCTGAACTATGCTGGATTTATCGCTGGTGTCGGATATGAAGTGCTCAGCGATAAGGGTGACGGAGATACGCCTTTTATGACTCCACTTGCAACTCTCCATGCTATGAACGGATGGGCCGATGTCTTCTTGAAAACACCCAATCAAGGTCTACAAGATTTTACGGTAAAACTGGGATATAACTTTGGTGAGTATGGCAAACTTGTAGGTATCTATCACAACTTCACGGCAGATGAAGAGCTAAGTGGTCAAGACGATCTGGGAAGTGAGATCGATGTAGCCTATACATACAAAATCACCAAAGGATTGGGACTGCTACTCAAATATGCAAACTACGATGCTGGAGATGCCGTTTTCAACAAAAAAGATACAACAAAATATTGGGTACAGCTCGACTACAAATTCAACGCCGAGATGTGATCCTCTCCCCTTCGGGGGATAAAGAGCAGCACAAATTTTGCCAGTTTCCTACTCCTTTTTGTGCTGCTCTTTATGCAAAGAAAGATTTGAGCTCTTTTTTGTTTACCACGATATATTGATTTCCCTCTTTTTGCAATATCTTGTTCTGTTTGAGTTTGGAGATGATACGTGAGAGCGTCTCTGGAGTGATGTTGAGCAGTGTGGCGATCTCGTTTTTCTTGAGACTTTGAAACTCCTCTTCATGCTCATAGATAAATTTGGCCACTCTGGCTGTGGAGCTTAGTACCAGGTCGTTGGTGATCACATGCTCCAAGTGACGGATTTTGTTGGTCAAAGATTTGATGATAGTAAAAGAGATCTCCGGGTTTTTCAAAAACTCCTTTTCGAAGATCTCATAATCGATCATCACCACCTTCCCGTCGGTCAAAAATTCTGCCGTGGCTGGATAGGGCATCTTCTCGAAATTGGCGATCTCGGCGATGAGATTGTCTGGATAGAAGACATGGAGTACTATCTTGTTACCTTTGTGGTCCGTTTTGTAGATCTGCAAGATCCCTTTGGTGAGGAGTACGAGATGTTTTGGGTAGTCTCCTTCGTAGAAGAGAATACTCCCTTTGTTGAATTCTTTGATGGTCGAAATTTCTTGAAGTCTTTTGAGTTGGCTCTCGTCAAGATTGTCGAAAAGATAAAAGCTCTTTAGATTTTCCATCTCCCTACCCATA
>JALWZJ010000115.1 GCA_027002625.1 Campylobacterales bacterium | reverse complement strand
GTCACCCACGTAGAAGGGAGTATCGATCCTATCCGAGATATCGAGATCATCGAGACGGAGCTGATTTTTGCCGATCTACAACAGCTCGAAAAGAAGATCGAGCGGCTCAAAAAACAGGCCAAAGCGGACAAAAAAATAGCTCCAATCCTCGCAGTAGCCGAAGAGCTGAGAGGCCACCTCGAAGAGCTAAAACCCGTGCGAACTTTCGCTAACAAAAACGAAGCTTTCACACAGCTCAACAAGGAGCTGAGATTCCTCAGTGCCAAGCCGGTGATCTTCGGTGCCAACGTGGATGAAGAGGGGATGCTCGAAGACAACGAGTATGTGCAAAAAGTCAAGGAGTATGCCAAAGAGGTGGGTGCGGATGTGATCAAGCTCTGCGCCAAGCTCGAAGAGGAGCTGGTGGGCCTAAGCGACGAGGAGGCCAAAGAGCTATTAAACGAGATGGGCGTAGAGGAAAGTGGCCTAGACAAGATCATCCGCACAGCCTTCGAGCGATTGGGGCTCATCAGCTACTTCACCGCCGGCGTCAAAGAGGTGCGCAGCTGGACCATCCACAAAGGCTGGACAGCTCCACAAGCAGCCGGCGTGATCCACAAAGATTTTGAAAAGGGATTCATCCGAGCCGAAGTGATAGCCTATGAGGATTTCATCAAATATGGAGGCGAGCAAGGGGCCAAAGAGGCCGGCAAGATGAGGCTGGAAGGAAAAGACTACATCGTCCAAGACGGCGACGTGATGCACTTTCGCTTCAACGTCTAATCAGCACCACCCCACCCTCCAGGTGGTGTGTGTAGGGAAACTGATCGAAAGCCGCCAGGGCCACGATCTCGTGGGTGGCGCTCAACTCCTCCACGTCTCGCTTGAGAGTCTGGGGATTGCAGGAGATGTAGATGATATGTTCAAACTCTTTCACCACCTCCCTCGTCACAGCATCCAGCCCACATCTTGGAGGATCGACAAAGACGGTACGAAAATCGTAGTTTTGTAGATCGATATTTGCGAGTCTGCGAAACTTTCGCTCGCCTCGCAAAGCCTCGGCCACTTCCTCGGCACTCAGACGCACAAACTCCACATTTTCAATGCCATTCATCGCTCTATTCTCTTTGGCCGCTTTGATGCTGCTCTTGCTCACCTCCGTCGCCAAGACTTTACCAAAATTTTGCGCCAAGGGTAGCGTGAAATTACCGGCCCCACAGTAGAGTTCCAGCAGATCGCCACCAAAATCTTCACTCTGCTTCAAAGCCCACTCGATCATTTTGATATTGACGAAAGGGTTTGGCTGGGTGAAGCTCCCCTCGTAGTGGCGGTAGCGAAAGCTTTTCCCCTCTATCGGCAGCTTTTCGGTGATGTAGTCTTGGCCGAGCACCACTTTTTGGCCCCGGCTGCGTCCGATGATATGGATGCCAAGCTCCTTGACCACTGCCCTTGCAGCCTCTTCCCAGGCATTGTCCAATCTTTTATGATAGACCAGCGTAGCCAGCATCTCACCACTTAGTCCACTCAAAAAATCGATACGGAAAAGTTTGTAAGAGAGCAACTTCTTTTTTTGCAACCCCTGCAGGAGCTTTGGCATCACTTCAAAGATCGGCTCGAGCATGATCGGGCACCTATCGATCTCCACCCTACCTCCATCTATACCATACATAGTATAAGAAATACCCTCTTTATGCCAGATACCAAACTCCCCACGAGCTCGAAAATGGCTCTGGGGCGAGGGGAAAACCTGTGGTTTTTGGCCAAAAAGCTCGCTAAATTTTCCTACCTTGAACGAAAGCTGCTCGTCGTAATCGGGATAGAGCCTGCAGCTGCCGCACTTGCCAAAATAGTCGCAATTCATCGTTTTTTCAACCTTCTTTGGGTATCATAGATGCAATTATATCTTAAAGGTTTTGCATGGATCTAAGTGTCGTGATACTTGCAGCTGGGCAAGGGACCAGAATGAAGAGCGCCCTGCCAAAAGTACTGCACAAAATCAGTGGCCGACCGATGATCTGGCATATCGTCAAAGAGGCCAAGAAGCTTAGCGACGACATCACCGTAGTCCTCTACCACGAGGCCGAGACGATTCGCTCCTATTTAAAAGAGCATTTTGCAAATCTTCGCTTCCATATCCAAGACCATGAAAATTTTCCCGGAACCGGCGGTGCTTTGAGGGGTATAGAGTTTGAAGCCGATAAAGTCTTGGTACTCAACGGCGACATGCCTCTGATAGAGGCGAAGGAGCTAAAAAAATTTCTGCAGCTGGATGCGGATATCGTCATGAGCGTCATCGACCTCGAAAATCCTCACGGCTATGGACGTGTGATCATCGAAGATACGGAGGTGCAGTGTATCGTCGAGCAAAAAGATTGTGGTGAGGAGGAGCTGGCTATTACCACCGTCAATGCAGGGGTCTACCTCTTCAAAAAAGAGATATTGCAAAAGTATCTGCCCAAACTCTCCAACGACAATGCCCAAAAGGAGTACTACCTCACCGACATCGTCGCTTTGGCCAAAAAAGATGGCTACACCATCAAGCCGATCTTCGTGGATGAAGAGAACTTCAAAGGGGTCAACTCCAAGCTCGACCTGGCCCACGCCGAGGAGATCATGCAAAAGCGTATCAAAGAGCGCTGGATGAGAGAAGGGGTTACCTTTCGTTTGCCCCAGACGAGTTTCGTGGAGATCGATGTGGAGTTCGAGGGAGAGTGCGAGGTGGAGAGCGGCTGCGCTCTTCATGGCAAGAGCAAAATCGTCAGCAGCCACATCAAAACCGGCAGCGTCATCGAAGAGAGCGAGATTCGCTACAGCAGTGTAGGACCGATGGCCCGCGTGCGTCCAGGAAGCGTCCTAAAAGACACCCATATCGGCAATTTCGTAGAAGTCAAAAAATCGCATCTAAGAGGCGTCAAAGCCGGGCATCTAAGCTATCTTGGCGATAGCGAGATAGGTGAAGGGACCAACATCGGTGCGGGCACCATCACCTGCAACTACGATGGCAAGAAAAAATATAAGACAATCATCGGCAAAAATGTCTTCGTAGGTAGTGACACACAGCTGGTGGCTCCTGTGAAAATCGAAGACGAGGTGATCATCGCAGCAGGCACCACCGTCACCAAAGATATACCAAAAGGCTCTTTGGCCATCAGTCGCACACCTCTTAAAATCGTCAAAGATTTCTACTACAAATTTTTTGGGAAGAAACTATGCTAAAAGACAAAAAAATACTCCTTGGTGTCAGTGGTTCCATCGCTATCTACAAATCCATAGAGCTTCTGCGCCGCTTCACGAAAGCTGGGGCCCAGGTCAAAGTGGTGATGACACCAAGCGCCAAGCGCTTCATCACCCCTCTTGCTTTCGAAGCGGCCGGAAGCGAAGAGGTACTGGATGAACATACCGAAAGCTGGCACACTCGCAACAATCACATCCATGTAGGTGAAGACTACGATATTTTCGTCATCGCTCCAGCCACTGCCAACACCATCAACAAGCTCTCCAACGGCATCGCCGACAATCTACTGCTCCAAACGGCACTGGCTTTTGACAAACCAAAAATCTTGGCTCCCTCGATGAATACGAAGATGTACCAAAACCAGTTCACCCAAGCCAGCCTCAAACTGCTACGGCTCAACGGCTACCAAATGGTCGAACCTGTCACCAAGGAGCTCGCCTGCGGTACGGAGGGCGTAGGCGCGATGGCGGAGGTGGAGGATATTTTCTACATGGCAGCCAAAGCCCTGCTACAGGATCCTTTTTGGATGGATCGCTACGCTATCGTCACAGGCGGTGGTACGATCGAGCGGATCGACGATGTGCGCTACATCTCCAACTTCTCCAGCGGCAAGCAGGCATGCGCTTTGGCCAAAGCCTTGTATCTCAAAGGGGCCAAAGTGGAGCTGATCACTACCAAAGAGTGCCAAGAGCTTCCAAAAGAGATAGAGCTCTTCAAGGTAGAGTCGGCCCAACAGATGAAAGAGTATTTGGATGAGCGGATCAGCGTGGCAAAAAAGGGGATCCTCAAAAAGCCAGACCTCATCAACGACCTCACCCAGCCCCAACTCGTCCAAAAAAAGCCCTACCTCTTCATGGCGGCGGCCGTGAGCGACTATAGACCCAAATATCCCCAAAAAGGCAAACTCAAAAAAGAGCAGATCGGTGATGAGTGGTGCCTGGAGCTGGTCAAAAATATCGATATCCTCTCCTCCATCGACAAAGAGGGGATCGTCACCATAGGCTTCAAAGCGGAGATGGATGAAAAAAACGCCTTGGAGAACGCCCAAAAGATGCTTAGAGCAAAAAACCTCGATGCAGTCTGCCTCAACCTCGTCAAAGGGCCCACCACCTTTGGCAGCGATCAAAACCAGATTGTCTTCATCACCGAAGACAAAGCGATCAAAAGTCCTGTGAAGGAGAAATTGGAGCTGGCCCTCGATATCACCGAAATCGCAAAGGCCTTGGATGAATAAGCCTCGCCATATCGCCATCATCATGGACGGCAACGGCCGCTGGGCCGAGGCCAAAGGACTGCCCCGCATCAAAGGGCA
>JALWZJ010000114.1 GCA_027002625.1 Campylobacterales bacterium | reverse complement strand
ATGGCCAAACGGGTGGCCGTCATCGATATCGGCTCCAACTCCGCCAGAATGATCGTGGTGGAGCGTACCAGCCGATATGGCTTTTATCTGCTCAATGAGACCAAAAGCCGTGTTAGAATCAGCGAGGGAGCCTACGAGCATGGTGGGCTTTTGCAAGAGCCGGCGATGCAGCGAGCCCTGGCGGCTTTGAGAGAGTTCTTGCATATCGCCCACGGCTATAAAGTGCGAAAGATCCTCTGTGTGGCCACCTCGGCCGTTCGTGACGCTCCAAACAAACAGGAGTTTTTGAGGCGAGTCAGAAAAGAGTTGGGACTTCATATCAAGGTGATAGATGGTAACACCGAGGCGCTTCTTGGAGGGATTGCCGCAGCCAATCTTTTGCCCATCGACAGCGGCATCACCATCGATATAGGAGGTGGCTCCACCGAGCTTGCTCTCATCCAAAACAAGCGGGTGGTAGATACCATCTCCCTCAATCTTGGTACCGTACGGCTCAAAGAGCTCTTTTTCGACAAAAAGGCCAATATCAAAGAGGCGATCGCCTATATCCACAAGGAGCTGGAGCGAGTCCCATCCCACTTCGTGGGAGAATTGGCCATCGGGATCGGTGGGACCATCCGTGCACTTTCCAAAGCGATCATGGCCAAAAACGACTATCCTCTGGACAAACTCCACGCCTTTAGCTACGAATTCGACAAAGAGAAAAAATTTATCGATAAAATCATTACGGCTCCGGTTAAAAACCTCAAAAAACTCCACATCAAAAAGGATCGCTACGATACGATCAAAGAGGGAGCCCTGATCTTTCGAGAAGTGGTACGCCATATCGAAGCCAAAAGAGTGATCACCAGCGGCGTGGGAGTCAGGGAGGGAACGTTTTTGAAAGATCTACTACGAAACAGCGGTTACCGCTTTCCAGCCAACTTCCAGCCAAGCGTCAAGAGTTTGATGGATAGATTTTGTGTCCAAGACTCTATCGCCAAGTGTCTTTATCGCTTCGCTTCCAAGATCTACGACACGCTCTATCCGCACTTCGATCCAAAGCAAAAACAAAAAGAGAATCTACTGATAGCCGCCAAACTGGCCAACTTGGGTGTCAAGATCGACTTTTACGAACACCACAAACATAGCTCCTACCTCATCCTCAACGACTTGGAGTATGGAGTGACCCACGAGCAGATAGCTACCATTTCTACGTTGGTGCGTTTTCACAAAAAAAAGCTCCCCTCCAAAACCCATCTCAAAAATCTTGCTCCACTCCTTCCATCTGTCAAAACGATCAACTGGCTCAGCTTCGTTCTTACTCTATCCGAACTCCTCAACAAAGATTTGAGTTGCCCAGATTTCGAGATCTCCTATGCCGACAAGATGCTTACCATCACCAGCGAGCATCCGTTGTATCTGGCCAAAGAGGAGATCAAGACTTTGGAGAAGCCCGAGAGCTTCGCCATTTTGTTTAAAACCTCGAGCCTATACTAAACTCGAAGTCCGAGGTCCTATCATCAGGTTTGGCATCGAGTGCCTTGGCGAAGACCAGCTGGAGGGGTCCCATCGGGCTGATCCACTCCAGCGCCATCCCCGCACCGCTTCTTGTAATCTCGGTGAAGCTATCCTCTCCTACCCCGCCGTAATCTATAAAAAAGGTCAGACGCATATTGGGATTGTTGCTCATCATAGGAATGCTCGCTTCCAAGGAGCTTGAAAACATATATTTGCCTCCGATCAATCTGCCTTCATCATCCTTTGGAGATATAGAGGCGGTCTGATAGCCTCGAAGGGATCTGAGACCTCCAAGATAGAACTTCTCGAAAACCGGCAGGTAGCCGTTGTCGTAGATATAGCCCACACGCCCTTTGAGTCTGAGGATCAGATCGTAATCGATAAGATCTTGTAGCCCGTAGTAGTAGGCTCCTTTGAGGTAGCTCTTGATATATTTCTCATCTCCACCGATTCCCGCATACTCCAAAGAGCCATACGCCGCTACACCGTGTCGTGGGATATAGTAGTCGTCGGTGTTGTCGAAGCTAAGAGCTGGGATCAGAGCACTTTTGGAGTATTTTCCCTCCTGGAAGTAGACATTGTCGTAGTTGACATCGGTCAGTTCGTTTTGCTCGTAGGCGTAGGTGAGAGTGCCCAAGAGGTGACGAGTAAAGCGATGTCCCACACTCACCGACGCTCCTTTGCGATCCTGGGTGTAGTCGTAATATTCGAACCGAGAGTTGTAGGCGTTGAAACCCAAGCTGTAGTCGCTATCGAAAACCCGTGGATTTTGGATCCCCAGATTGAAGCGCAAAGATTTGGATGAAAAATCGATCTGGAAATTACCGTTGATCCCGCTTCCAAAGATATTTTTGTCGTTGATACTGGCGTTGACGATGAAGCCCTCGTAAGAGCTATAACCTCCCCCTATCATGATGCTGCCTGTGGGCATCTCTTTGACATGGACCAACAGATCCATCTGATTGGGGCCAACTCGGCGCTCCTCTATCCTCACATCGGAGAAAAATCCGGTACGTCGAAGAGCGTTTTTGGATTCCATCAGATCGGTGTAGCTATACAGATCTCCCGGTGCCAGATAGATCTCGCGCCGGATCACTCTATCGAGGGTACGCTGGTTGCCGGAGATGATGACGTTGTGGATATAGACCTTTTGGCCAGGATTGATCAGATAGCGGATCTTGACGGTGTGGTGTTTTTCGTCTTTGATGTAGTCTGGAACGATACGCACATAGGCATATCCTCGATCGGCCAAAAGGCGGCGAAGTCGTTCGATATCCTTTCGCATCTTCTCCACATCGAAGATCTTACCGGGTTGGAGTTTGATCTCTTTGAGAAGCCGCTTTTTCTCTATCACAGGCTCGAGCAGCTCGATATCGACGCTACTGACCTTATAGGGCTCGCCCTCGTAGATATGGTAGCGAAGCTTGGCTTTGTAGATATCGAAATTGGCTCGAAGCAGTGGATCACTCACTTCGGCGTCCAGATAGCCTTTGGTGAGATAGAGATTCTTGATTCTGGCCGCATCGTAGGGAAGCTGATCGAGCTTGAGCTCTCCGCTATCAAATCCTATCATCCATCCAAAGAGCCTGTTTCGCTCTCTATTGGCGATCACATCTTCTATTTGGTCTTTGTCGAAGGCCTTCGCCCCGCATAGGGTAAGCTGGTCGATGATGAT
Organism: Campylobacterales bacterium; assembly: GCA_027002625.1. Classification (GTDB taxonomy): domain Bacteria; phylum Campylobacterota; class Campylobacteria; order Campylobacterales; family Nitratiruptoraceae; genus Nitratiruptor. The sequence continues at coordinate 1,356 of JALWZJ010000114.1, read as the reverse complement.
CTTTTCGCCCTTGTTGACCACGAAGGTGACCTTGAGGCTGTTCTCTCCTACTTTTTGGGTATCTACCTCCACTACCGTATCGAAGTAGCCTTCGCTCCTGGCTTTTTCCTTGATCCTCTCCTTGGCCCGCTCGATCGCCTGCTCGTCGAAAATATCGCCCTTTTTAAGCCCCAAGATGGTAGGAAGCTCCTCTTTTTTGTTCTCCAGATAGCCTACCACCTCCACCTGAGCTATTAGAGGCTTCTCTTTGAAGTGGAAAATGAGCTCTCCATCCTTTTCTTCGACCCAGATATCCTCGAAATAGCCCTGGGCATAGAATTTTTTGATCGCCTCATCGATCTTTTGCATATCGAGCTCACTACCCGGCTCCAACCCAACCATCTCTTTGGCGATGGTTGGGGAGAGATGCAAAAGCCCCTCGAAACGGATCGATTTGATAGTCTGAGCAGAAACCAAGAGTGCGAGCGCAGCGACGAGCGAAACCCTTTTGAGCATACGGTATACCTTGTAGTTGTTTTGTGGCTTAGTTTACCAATATTTTGATTAATCTTGATTAAAAGCGCGGATGGTTATAATAATAGCAAAAAAGGGATGGCATGACGGTCGGGATCGTAGGACTTGGACTGATGGGCGGCTCACTGGCGCTGGATCTTCAAGACAATAGATTGGCCAAGCGTATCGTCGGCTACGACCGCAACCCTCAGCATAGAGAAGATGCTCTCAAACTCGGACTCGTGGACGAGGTCTTTGCCGATTTCGACCAGATCAAAGAGGCGGATGTGATCTTTTTGGCCATACCGGTCGAGGGTATCATCCAAGCTCTAAAGAAGCTAAAAGATGTGGGACCTGATACCACCATCATCGATCTTGGCAGTACCAAAGAGCGAATAGTGCAAAGCTGCCCTCCCGCCATCCGATCCAACTTCGTCGCCGCCCATCCCATGACCGGTACCGAATACTCCGGACCTCTCGCGGCCATCAAAGGGCTTTACTACGACAAGATCGTGGTGCTGTGCGACGTAGAAAAAAGCGGCACACTCCACAAAGAGCGTGCCGAAAACATCTTCGTAGGCATCGGCATGCAACTGGTCTACATGGATGCCCACGAACACGACCTGCACGCAGCCTACATCAGCCATCTCCCCCATGCCATCAGCTACGCTTTGGCCAACACTGTCCTAAAACAAGAAGATCCTAAAAGTATCCTCATCCTCGCCGCCGGAGGCTTTAAGGATATGAGCCGTTTGGCCAAAAGTAGTCCAGCGATGTGGAGCGATATATTCAAGCAAAACAGAGCCAACCTTTTGCGCTCATTGAAGGATTTCAAAAAAGAGTTGCGAGCTGTCTATGAGCTCA
>JALWZJ010000113.1 GCA_027002625.1 Campylobacterales bacterium | reverse complement strand
CTTCGCACCATCTTCATCACCACCACAGACAGATAGACTTTCAATGGATCGAAGTGGTGGGTATACTTGTAGTTGATACTACGATCGGTGAAGTTGGAGGCCAGACACATCTTGTAGGCCCAGATGAGGTTGTCGTCCCCTTTGATGTTGAGGTAGGTTTCGTTTTGACCGGCGAAAGAGGCGGTAGGAGAGTCTTCGGCGGTTGCGGAGCTGCGTACTGCCAGGCTCACATCTTCACCATACTCCTTTTGTAGTTGGTGATATCCTTCCAAGATCTCCTCTTTTAAATCGGGTGGGACTTCGCCTTGCATGATGAGATTTCTGGCCGTCTTGCCCACGTGGCGCAGCTGTTCGATATCGTCCGGATCGAAATTTTCGAAAAGTTTGGCCAAAGGCTCCCATAGATCATTGTAATCCAAATAGTGTTTGTAAGCTGTAGCCGTGACGGCAAAGCCGTTGGGGACGTTGACTCCAAGAGGTGAAAGGGCGTTGTACATCTCTCCCAAACTTGCGTTTTTCCCGCCCACTTCGGCCACATCTTTGATGCCGATCTCTTTGAACCATTTGATATATTTGCTCATGTGTGCTCCTTATAAGATATTTGCTACGTTTTCCAAATCGTTGAAATATACGATATGCTGCCGTTGAAAATGCTCAAACACCTCCTTGAAAGATTCGTTGCCGAAAAATACCGGTATGAGGTTTGGTCTATCGATGAGTTTGGCGATATTTTCCCCATCGGTCATAAACTGTGGGGTGACCAAAACGAAGATCAAAAGCTCGGGCTTGTACAAGATATCCAAAGCCGCCTTGTAGCGCTCGCTCGTGGCATCTCCTATGATATCGACGGGGTTGTTTTTGGACCATGTGGAAGGCAGTACTTGGTCGAGCCGCTCCATCTCCTCTTGGCCCAGCTCATACATCTTTTTGCCGTTTTGGACTACGATATCGGTGAGGATAGTACCAGGACCTCCCGCATTGGTGATGATGAGCACCTCTTCATACTCCTCGAAGGCTGGAGCGAAGATCAGCTCGTCGATATCCTTTTTGATCGTAGCTCCTACGCTATGGCATAGGCCTATTAGCATCTCGTAGCTACCGCTGATATTGCCTGTATGGCTAAAAGCTGCCTTTTGGGCGGCTTTGGTTTTACCAGCTTTGTAGATGAAGATAGGCTTCGTACTTTTTCTGATCTGATGCAAAAATTTCTTGCCGTGGCGCAGTCCCTCGGCATAGATATTGATCGATTTGCACTGGGGCTTGTCTTGGAGTGCATGCACGGCGTCGCCAAAGTCGAAATCGGCCATATTGCCCATGGAAAGAATATGAGAAAATCCGATGGAGTAGCTGGCGGCCTTGTCGATGAGGGCGGCGAGTACCGCACCCGATTGGGATACGAGAGCGATGGAGCCTGGTCTGATCGTATCGGCGGCGAAGGTGAGGTTGAGCTCTTTTTGGGAGTTGTAAAGACCAAGGCAGTTTGGCCCAAGGATATTGAGATCGTACTGCTTGGCAAGCTGGGCCAATCTCTCTTCAGCTTCCTCGTTGCCGCTCTCTTTGAAGCCGGCGCTGATGACGACGATATTTTTGACTCCCTTTTGGCCAAGCTTTTCTACGGTATCCAGCACATATTTGGCTGGGATGGCGAGGACAGCCGTATCGATGGGTGGTAGCTCATCTACATCATGATAGACCTTTTGGCCAAAAAGCTCATTAAGCCTTGGATTGACGAAGTAGATGGTAGCCTTGGAGGATAGAGCGTTTTTGGCCAAAGCGTACCCCACTTTTTTGGGATTGTCGGTGGCTCCAAATATGGCGACACGATCGTTATGGAAGATATCTTCACTTCGCTTGCGATCCTCGAAGTGGCTCTTTGGGCCTTGCCTCATCCGCACATCTACCGCCACGAAGCCTTCGTCTGTGTAGATAAGAGGATTGACATCGAACTCCACGATGGGCTCGCTCGTAAAGAGTTTTTGAAATTTTTGCACCACATCCACCACATACTCAATTTTATACTCTTTGCCGCGAAACTTTGGAAAAAGTTTGGAGATTTTGGTGGTCTTGAAGCTCTTTACGATCTCTTTTTCGTCTGCTTCTGTATCGATATAGCAGACATCCTTTTCTACTTCTATGAGGACGCCCCCTTTACCAAAGAGCAGCACCTCCTCAAATATCGGATCGAAAAGTCCACCGATATAGAACTCCTCTCCATGTACCTCCTCTTCGACGATGAATTTATCACCCAGCTCCAAAAAGATCCCATGTTTTTGGAGACTATCCAAGATCTCGTACTTGGCCTCTTGGAGCTCCTCGTTGGAGTAAATTCCCACTCGTACACCACCTACGTCGCTTTTGTGTACCACTTTTGGTGAATCGATCTTGAGCACGCAGGGGAAGTGGTCGAAGAAAAATTCCTGATCGATATCGAAGACTTTATATTTTGGTACTTTGATGCCGTAGCGCTCAAGTAGTTGGTAGAGTTCAAATTCTTGCATGTTGCTCCTTTAGAGTATATCGGCGTAGTAGCTGCTACGTACCAGTACGCCACTGACCACCTTTTGTATTCCAGCCTCTTTGGCCAAAAGTCTCAGCTCCTCGAACTCCTGAGGCTCGTAGTAGCGTCGTACCGGCCAGTGGGAAGGGGTAGGGCGCAGATATTGGCCGATGGTGAGCTGCTGCACCCCCACACTCGCCAAATCCTCGAAAGCTTCTCGTAGCTCCTCCTTGGTCTCGCCCAGTCCTACCATCACCGAAGATTTGGTGGGGATGTGGCTTTGGGCGTAGTAGGAGAGTACCTCCAAACTTCGCTCGTAGCTGGATCCTGGCATCAGTGATGGAGTGAGACGGCGCACGGTCTCGATATTGTGGGCCAGTTTGTAGGGGTTGGAGGCTATGATGAGATCGAGTGCCTCTTTTTTGCCCTTGAAATCGGGTGTGAGGAGCTCGATCTTCGTGGTGGGGTTTCGCTTCTTCAAAGTGCGGCAGACCGCTGCGAAGTGTCCGGCTCCCCCATCACGCAGATCGTCGCGATCCACGGAAGTGATCACCACATACGAAAGCCCCATCTGCTGGGCGGCCCTCGCCACTCGCTCGGGTTCGGTGGGATCGGGAGGAGAGGGCTTGGCGTGTGTGACGTTGCAAAAGGCGCAGGTGCGTGTGCAGCGATCACCCAAGATCAAGAATGTGGCGGTGCCTCTGGCGAAGCACTCGGTGATATTGGGACACTTGGACTCTATACAGATGGTGTTGGTACCATTTTGGCGCAAGATCGCCGCAGTACGGTCGATCAGTTCCGGTGCCGGGGCTTTGACTTTAGGTTTCAAATACATCTTTGACCTTTTGTACGATGAGTGCTTTGGCCTCCTCTACATGGAGTCTAAATCCCTGTTCGCGCAAAGATGTGGCCCGCACCTTCTTGAGCCCACACGGCTCGATACGGTTGAACGCCTCAAGATCTGGATCGATATGGATCGATACACCATGCTTGCTTGTACCGTTTTTGTAGCGAAATCCCAAGGAGGCGATCTTTTGGTTCTTTATATAAAATCCGGGCCTTGTGTGATCGTAGCCGATAGCTGGATCGAAAGTATCGAAAAAGCTCTGTACCGCCTGGAGCACTTTGGCGTAAAATCTCGCAGGCGAAGGGACCAAAAATGCGAAATAGACCATCAGACACCCCTCGTCGAAGTAGGTCACCGATCCTCCCCGATCGGTCTGCACCAGAGGCAGATCGCATATATAGGGCTCGCTACCTACGGTGTAGACCGGCGGGTGGGTGCAAAGCAGTAGATGATCCTCTTTTTTGGCCAAAGGGATATGCTCTTCGAGTATCGTATCGATCTCTTCGTATGGTACGAGGCCCAGATCTTTCACTCTCATCCTTGCAAAATCCTCAATGCCTCTTCGAGACTCTTGTTCTCACAGGTGATGGCGTAGATGGCGTTGGCCATTTTGATAGCTTCTTGCAAAGGGCGCTGATGGATATTGCGTCCGGTACCGTTGCCTCTGGCTCCTCCGATATGGATCTGCTCGTACAGCTCTTGCAAAAACTCTCTTTCATCTATTCTTTTGCCCCCTTCGCATAGTACTCCGCAGTTGCCAGCGGCTTGAGTGGCCTCTTTGAGCAGTGTGGGGTCGAATCTACCATCTTTATAGGGGACTTTGACTTTGGCGAAGTCGGCCCCCAAGCAGACTGCCACACCTGCGGCTCCTGCAATGAGATGGGGATCGTGCTCATCTTCGACAAATTTTCCTTTGGGATACATCCATAGCACCGCCAATTTGCCTGCTTTGTGGGCTTTATGGACAATAGTGGCGGCTTCTTTGAGCATAGAGTGCTCGTGCTCGCTACCCAGATAGACCGTATAGCCAAATCCCATGATTTTCACACCGCTATAGCGCTCGAACTCCAGTACATCCTCTACTTCAAGCCACTGCTGGGAGTAGGGGTCCTTGGCCGAGTAGGGGATAATATTGGTTTTGGAGTTGATTTTGACCAAGTAGGGGACATCTTTGTACTCGGGAGCGTAACGAGCGATAA
>JALWZJ010000112.1 GCA_027002625.1 Campylobacterales bacterium | reverse complement strand
GGTGTGGGGATGGATGTGGTAGCCAACGTCATCCACTCCCTTCGAGGCAGTATCGAAGTGGAGAGCGAACCTGGCCAAGGGACCAAGATCACCATGAAGCTCCCGCTCACCGTAGCCATCATCCGCACCCTCATGGTGGGCGTCAACAATCGAATCTTCGCCATACCACTCTTTAGTGTGGTAGAGATCATCAAATACCGCAAAGAGGATATCAAAGATGTAGGGATCTACAAATCCTTGATGCTGCGTGACGAGGTCTATCTCTTTTTTCATCTCAACGAACTTTTCGATATAAAGAGTGAAAGCGAGAACAAATTCGTCATCATCATCAACATAGGCGAGAAAAACATCGCCATCGCCGTGGACAATCTCTATGGAGAGGAGGAGATCGTGATCAAGCCTTTGGGAGAGATGCTCAAAGATGTGGAGGGGATCGCCGGAGCCACCATCACAGGTGAAGGTAAGGTGGTCTTGATCCTCGATATCAAATCCTTGATCAACGATAAGCGCAACGATCTGGTAGGAGTGATATGATGAACGATATAGAAGTACTCGGACTGACCGAGCCTTTGGAGAACGAGCTCAAAGAGGAGAAACGGGTCATCGCCTTTTTGCTCAATGGCGAATTGATCGGTATCGATATAAAAAACGTCACCAAAATCACCAAAAAGCTGGACATCACTCCCGTACCAAAGACACCAGAACATATCTTGGGCGTGATGAATCTACGAGGCAACATCGTGCCTGTGGTCAATCTCAAAAAGATGCTGGGACTTCCCAGTAGCGAGGAGGAGACCGATTTTATCCTCATCATCGACTCCTCTATCGGCAATATCGGTCTGATGATCGATCAGGTCGTGGGTGCCATCACGATAGAGGACGAGGAGATCCTACCGGCCCCTATCAACTCCATCGGGATCGATTCGAGATATATCACCGGCGTCATCGTCACCAACGAAGAGTATGGAGACAAAAATCTGCTCATACTTCTTGATATCGACAAGCTTTTTCACAAGCAAGAGTCCCAAGAAAACGAAGAATAAGAGGCAGCTATGAGAAAAAAAGAGTATCTACCCAAAATCTTGGAGACCGGAGCGAACGAGCTGGAGGTGATCGACTTTCGGATGTTCGAGGAGCTCGAAGACGGCAGCGTCTACGAATGGGTGCTGGGGGTCAACGTGGCCAAGGTCAAGGAGGTGATCCAGCGTCCATCCAACATCTTTCGCTCTCCTGGCATGCCGCCGGAGGTGGAGGGATTGGCCAAAATACGAGAGGATGTGATCCCTATCGTCAACTTGGCCAAATGGATGAAGATCAAAAACCCTCCCAACAAAAGCAACAAATATGTCATCGTCATGGAATTTTTGCGAGAGATCATCGGAGTGATGGTCCACGAGGCCAAGCGCATCAGACGGATCAAATGGACCGATATCAAAAAACCCCCCGCAAGTATCGACGAAAAGCTTGGCGGTAAAGTGGTGGGTGTCATCGAGATCGAGGATGGACAACTGCTGCTGCTGCTCGATTTTGAAGGGATCTTGGACGAGCTCGGTATGATCAAGGTCTTCAATGTCGAGGACAAAACCGAGTACGAAAAAAGCGATCGATCCTACAATATCCTGATCCTCGACGACAGTCCGGTGGCCAGAAAGATCATCCGAAAGATCCTCACCAAGGATGGCCACAAAGTCTTCGAGGTAGAAAGTGGCATAGAAGGGATGGCCTTTTTGGAAAATCTCAAGAAAGAGGCCGAAAAAGAGGGAGTGGATATCACCGACAAACTCCAGCTCATCATCAGCGATATCGAGATGCCTGGGATGGATGGTCTCACTTTTACCAAAAAGGTCAAATCCGATCCCGTGCTCTCCAAGATCCCTATAGTGATCAATACCTCACTTTCTGATAAAGCGACGGTGGACAAGACGAGATTTGTCAACGCCGACGCACATCTTGTAAAATTCGATACCAAAGATCTTTTGCATATCGTACGAGAATATGCAGTCAAAAAATAGGAGGATAGATGGCACTACCTGATAGAAACATAAAAATTTTGGTGGTCGACGACGCACCGATGATCAGAAGAATATTGAAAAACCTGCTCAAGGAGATGGGCTTTACCAACATAGAAGAGGCGGAGGATGGGATGGTGGCCCTACAGAAACTAAGACAGCAAAAATTCGACTTCGTCATCACCGACTGGAACATGCCAAATCTCACAGGCATCGAGCTGGTCCAAGAGATCAGAAAAGATCCCAATCTCAAGCATCTACCGGTGATGATGGTCACAGCCGAGGCGAAGAAGGAGAACATCATCCTCGCCCTCAAATCGGGAGTCAACAACTATATCGTCAAACCTTTCACCCCAGAAAACGTCAAAAGCAAGATCGAAGCGATCTTCACACCCAAAAAAAAGTAAGAGGAGAGAGTCATGGGCAAAAAAGAGAGATACGAAGAGATCCAAGCGGATAGCGAAGTACTGGAGGAGTGCGATAGACTCAAAGAGGAGTGGGATCGGCACCAAAAGATCAAATGGCTCAAAAGCGGCAACCTACTGGCTGAAGGGATCTTCAACGCTTCACTGGTCAAGACGGGAATCTATCGATTCAAAAACAGATTTGCCGAATTCAACAAATCTTTCGAAAATATCAGTAATACAAGCGATGAAAGTCTCAAGACCACCGACGTGATCATCCAAAGTATCAAAGAGATAGAAGAGGCCCAAAAAGAGACCACCAATCAGATCGAACAGGGCGAGAATATCCTCAACAAAACCAATGCCGATATACTCGAGTCTGTCAAAGCGATGGACAACCTCACCAAAACCACCGAAGAGCTCAAGCGAAAGATCAGTGGGATCGATCACGTACTCAACGTCATCTTGGAGATCACCGAGCAGACCAACCTGCTCGCTCTCAACGCCGCCATCGAAGCGGCTCGTGCCGGCGAAGTGGGACGAGGCTTTGCGGTGGTGGCCGACGAGGTACGAAAGCTGGCGGAGAAAACCAGCAAGAGTGCCAGCGAGATCCGAGAGGTGACCATCTCGGTGATGGACGAGATGGACAACACTTCCAAAGTGGTCAACAACGCCAAATCGATCGTCGAGGATAGCGCCGAAGGAGCCAGCGGCGTGCTCAAGACCTTCCACAAGATCAAGCAGACCAGCAACAGAGTCACCGACTTGATCCGAGAGCAGATCCGATATACCAACCAACAAAAAGAGAATATCTACACATTCTCCGATGAGATCCAAAAACTCAACCAAGAGCTCAAACAGACTCAAGAATTGGCCGATGTGACAGGACTTCGCATTCTTTCGACTATCGATCTATTGGGTGAAGGATTCGACGAGTGCAGTAGCGAGCACCAAACTCTCGCTCCTACCAAGATCCTCCAAGCGATCAAGGACCACTCCGTTTTCATCACCAACGTAGCCAAAATGGCCGAGGGATATGACAATATCCATCTATCCGACTTCACCAGCTGCAATTTCGGGCGATGGTTCTACTCCCAAGAAGCCTTCAAAGAGCTCAAGCAGTATGGAGACGAGGTGATCGCCATGCTCGAAGATATCGAAGATCTACACAAAGATGTCCACAATCTGGCCTTCGAGATCGTTCGATTCAAAAAAGAGGGAAGAGACCAGGAGGTATTCGATAAATTTAGCGAACTGGCCGAAAAAGCCAGCGAATTGATCAAAGTTTTGCTTAAAATCTATGCGATCGTGGTAGCGAAAGAGATCGACTAAAGGCCCAACCATGTACAAAAACGTCTACAACAAAAGAGGGATCGAACCCAAAAACATAGAATCACCCTTCGGGCTCGACGAACTCTTCTTCTCCATCACCGATCCCAAAGGGGTGATCCTCACGGGCAACGATGTCTTCCAAAAAGTGGCCAAGATGGAGCGTGAGGAGCTCATCGGAAAGCCCCACAACGTAATCCGCCACCCAGATATGCCACGAGTCATCTTCAAAGCGGTATGGGATACGATCAAAGCGGGCAAACCCTTCGTGGGATATGTGAAAAATATGGCCAAAGATGGCTCCTACTACTGGGTACTGGCTGCTATTTATCCAGTGATGGACAAAGAGGGCCAGATACTTCGCTACATCTCGATCCGACTCAAACCCTCCTCTTCCATTTTCGAGCTGATTCCCGGCCTGTACAAAGAGATCCTCGAAGTGGAGATCAAAGAGGGGATGGAGGAGGCTGCAGTCTTCATGCAAGAAAAGCTCAAGGAGCTTGGATTTGAAAACTATGAGGAGTTTTCCAAAAAGGCCTTTTTCGAAGAGATCAAGAGTCGTGAGGCGATATTGGCAAGTGGCCAGATGCAAAGCTGCCAAGTGGATCTGACCACAGTAAACGAAGAGAATGCCGATTTCATCGATATTTTGTGCAATCTTCAGACCCTCTTTTATCGGGTCAACCGCTACTTCAACGAGATATTCCACAAAGTGGAGCTCTTTTTGAATCTCAACGAAGAGCTCAACAAAAAGAGCAAATTTATCTACGAGCTGGCAGAAGATATCCGTCTACTCTCTCTCAACGC
>JALWZJ010000111.1 GCA_027002625.1 Campylobacterales bacterium | reverse complement strand
TGGTAGCCGTGCAAAAGAGATTCGTAGCACAAAAGAGTGAGCGACTGGACAAATTTTTGGCCAAAGAGCTACAAGAGAGTAGAAATCAGATCGAACAGCTCATAAAAAAAGGCTTCGTGAAAGTAGAAACAAAAGAGGTAACCAAGCCTGGACATAAGCTAAAATCTGGCCAAGAGGTCATAGTCTCTCTACCTTCTCCAACAAAAAGCGAAAGAGCTCCGGTGGATTTCGAGGTGGAGAGTGTATATGAGGACGAAGATATCCTGGTGGTGAACAAACCAGCAGGTGTGGTGGTCCATCCAGCTCCCAGCGTCAAGGAGCCCACACTGGTGGATTGGCTCAAACAAAAAGGGGTATCGCTCTCCACCATCAGTGGCGAGGAGCGTCACGGGATCGTCCACCGCATAGACAAAGAGACGAGTGGCCTACTGGTAGTGGCCAAGAACAATGAAGCTCATCAAAAACTCTCCGAGCAGCTGCAGGACAAAAGTATGGGGCGGTACTATCTTGCCTTTATCGAACCACCTCTGAAGGAGAATGTGGTGGTGGAAAAGCCAATCGCCAGAAACCCAAAAAATAGACTCAAAATGGCGATAATAGAGAGAGGAAGGGCGGCTAAAAGCGCTTTTGCCAAACTGCTGCTCTCCAAAAACGAAAAATTCGAGCTCATCGGTGCCAAGCTCTTCAGTGGCCGCACTCATCAGATCAGGGTGCATCTAAGCTCGCTGCATCGGCACATTTTGGGAGATAGTTTATATGGCTTTAAGAGCAAAGGCGTTACAATACCCCGAGTTTTCTTGCATGCGTATATCTTGTACCTTCGGCATCCAAGAAGCGGCGAAAGCATGGAGTTCGTGGCTTCCTTGCCGCAGGATATGGAAGAGTTCGCTTCAAAACATTTCGATATGGAGATTTTATATGAAAAGATCGATCCTCATAGCTTTGCTGCCTATTTTGATGATGCTGAGCGGTTGTGGACTACAGCCACAGCCTTCCAAACCAAAAATTGATCTAAGCTTACCTACCGTCACGAAGATCAGAACTCTAAGCGATATCAAGTCGATCGCTTTGGAGTGGAGTCCTGTATACGACGAGAGGGTACAGGGCTATTATCTTTACAGAGGCAAAGGCTCCAAGCTCAAGCGTATCGCCAAGATAGAGGATCGCTATAGCTCCCACTACCTCGATACCGATCTGACGCCAGACACCATCTACGAGTATCGTCTGAGTACCTATGACAAGATGGGTAAAGAGTCCAAAGCGAGCCCTGTAGCCAAGGCCAAAACGTTGCCGATACCAGAATCCGTCTCCTTTTTGGAGGCGATCGACCATCTGCCACGAGAGGTGAAGCTGATCTGGAGACCTCATCCCTTTCAGCGAGTGGAGTGGTATATCATCGAGCGCAGCGAACCTGCTAATGAGAAGTGGCAACAGCGAGCCACTCTCAAAGGGCGTCTCAATGCCGAATATATCGACAAAGATCTCAAAGACAACCACATCTACTACTACCGGGTGCGGGTCAAGACCTGTGATGGCATCCTCTCCAAACCCAGCAAAACGGTCAAGGCCAATACAAAGCCTCGACCTTCTATAGTGCGGGGACTTACGGCCACCAAAAATCTTCCCAAAAAGATCATTGTGCGATGGCAGCCCAATCCAGAGCCCGATATCGACCACTACAACGTCTACAAAAGTATCTTCGAAATAGGCCCCTATATCGTAGCGGCCAAAACGAAGCGGACCGAATATGTGGATCTGATCGACGAGGATGGAGCCAAGCGCTACTATAAAGTCACGGCAGTGGATAGCGATGGACTCGAGAGCTTCAAGCAAGACGTACCGGTTGTCGGCCAGACCCTTCCCAAGCCCTTGCCACCGGTGATCGATGAGCAAAGGTTCGAAAATGGCACACTCTATCTTCGCTGGGAGTCTCCAGATGGCAGGGCGGTGAAGTATATCGTCAATAAGATAGAAAAAGAGGGGTTTTTGAAAGAGAGTGTTTATACATTCACAAATATCAGAAGCACCACCTTTACAGATGCGGGGCTCAAGCCAGGTGTCAAATATATCTATACGGTGATCGCCGTGGACAAGTATGGTATCGAGTCCAAGCCGAGCAAAGAGATCGTGATCAAGGTACCTAAAAGCTAATGCCTCATATCGTCGCAAAAAATATAGAAGTGCCGCAACTGCCTCTGAATAGAGGGGAGTTCGAATATCTATGGGTAGCTAAGGCTCTAAATGGAGATGAGCAGCTGGTAGGTGTCAGGTATAAAGATCTTCGGTTTTTATTGAAGATCAAGCCAAAAGAGGGGCGCTACGTGATCAAAGGGGACAAAATCACAAGACCCGCTCCTACCTATATCCTCAAAGAGGCTCTCAAAAACTTCTGTGAAGCGGCGAGGTGTGAGGTACTCTACGACAACCTCTCCACCATCAAGCCATCCCATGTCCAAAAGGCGAGGGAGTTTTTGAAAGATATCGACTATTTCATCCATCAGTTTCCAAAGCACAAAGAGGTATGGATAGAGGTGGGATTTGGGAGTGGTCGGCATCTGCTCTATCAGGCAAAAACGCATCCAGATATATTGTTTGTGGGGATCGAGGTGCACAAGCCTTCGATAGAGCAGCTTTTGGGACAGATCGCTTTGCAAAAGTTGGACAATATTTTGGTGCTCGATTACGATGCGAGACTTTTTATGGAGTTCGTACCTTCCAATATCGTGGGGAAAATTTTCGTCCATTTTCCTGTGCCATGGGACAAAAAGCCCCACAGAAGAGTGATCTCCAAAGCCTTTTTGACTGAAGCGAAGAGGGTATTGAAGCCAGGAGGTGTCTTGGAGCTGCGCACCGATAGCAAAAACTATTTCGACTACGCATTGGAGATCTTTTTGGACGAACCCAAGGCAAAGATGGAGGTGACTAAAAATATCGAGCCTCCAATCAGTAGTAAATATGAAGATAGATGGGTGCGGTTGGGCAAGGATATCTACGATATACGATTTGAAAATCTGGAGAGTTCCGAAGAGTTGGTGCTGGATATGGATTTTTCTTTCAAAGGAGGTACACAAAAAGAGACTCTAATAAAGCTCATGGGCCAAACCAAAGTCTACGATGACTATTTTGTCCATTTCCATAAACTGTACGAAATAGACGAAAAGCGCTATTTGATGGAACTCTCCTTTGGTAGTTTCGATAGGCCCGAGCACAAATATCTGCTGATGCAAGAGGATACTATCGAATATTTTCCCAAGCCGCCGGTGCCATCCAAAGCCAATAAAAAAGCTCACATCAAAATAGAAGAGGCGCTCCATGCCTAAAGAGAAAAACGTCATTATCGCAAAGGATCTGTGTCTGGAGTACAAAAAGGATGTGCCTATCATCAAAGACTCCACATTCACGATAAAAAGTGGCAGTTTCGTCTTTATCACAGGACCCAGCGGAAGCGGGAAAAGCACTCTTTTGAAATCCTTTTACGGGGAGTTGAAGCCAAAGAGCGGAATATTACAAATAGGTGGGGTCTCGCTCAACGATATCAAATCCTCCAAACTCGCCTTTTTGAGAAAATATCTGGGTATCATCTTTCAAGACTACAAGCTGATCAAAGAGTGGACGGTGGAAAAGAATGTGATGCTCCCATTGCTCATAGCCGGATATTCCAAAAATGTATGTGAAGCCCAGACAAAGAGACTGCTCAAGCATGTGCGCCTTAGCGGCAAAGAGCACTACTATCCTCTGGAGCTCAGCGGTGGAGAGCAGCAGCGTGTGGCCATGGCCAGAGCGCTGGCCCACAATCCAGTGATCATCCTGGCCGACGAGCCCACGGGTAACTTGGATGAATACTCCTCCAGAGTGATTTGGGGGCTGCTCGAAGGGGCCAACGAACAGTTGGGTACCACTGTGGTGGTAGTGACCCATAGCATCCCTACCAATCTCAAGGTTCCTTTCAAGCACCTTTACATTGAAAACGGAACGGTCTATGAAATCTCTTAAAAACCATATCTCTTTGATCATACCGCTTTTTGCCATACTTTTTGCAGTGGAGTTTTACTTTTTGATAGATAAGATCATCACCGAATATGAGGCGAATCTCAGCAAAGACTACTCCATCATCGTCGTATCCAAAAAACCTTTGACGTTGCCGGAACTCAAAGCGGTGGAGCCCGATATCACAGCTATCAAAGAGGTGAGCAGTGAGCTCGTTTTGGAGCGGCTGAGACAAAATGGCGTGGATGTGGATTTCAAAGAGCTCAAGAGTTTCTTGCCCCATTTTTACAAGGTCTATCTTGGCAGCTTCCCCTCCGCTTCCACCCTTAGGCATATCAAGAAGCTCCTTAGTAGTGTAGATGGAGTGACGAGGGTGGAGACCTTTACCAAGGTACATGAAAAGATCTACCACTTTTTGGTCTTTTTGAAAAACATATCCAAGTTCTTCTTGGGGATCATTTTCGTTACCAGTATCATGCTGGTCTTCAAGCAGATCGAGATATGGAACCTGGAGCATAGTGAGCGGATGTATATCATGGCGCTTTTTGGAGCACCTCTTTGGATGAGAAACGCCATCTTGATCAAGCTCTCCATCATCGATACGATCATCAGTACACTGCTTGTCTATCTGATCTACTCATATCTGCTCTCTACCAAATACCTCAAAGAGCTTTTGGGATTTGAAAACATCACGATAGACTCCCACGATCTACTAAGAGATCTGGGATGGCTCTTTGTATTGGGAATTTGCATATCGGTAATCAATGTACTCATCGTCTCATGGAGGCAACCCAAAATCACATGAAGGCTCTACTGATTTTTTTGATACCGTTGCTGCTTATGGCCTCGTCCATCGATCAAAAGATCAAACACTCCAAAAAGCAGCTTCAAACCACCCAGCGTCAGATCCGAGGTCTCAATCTCAAGCTATCCAAAATAGCACGTAACATCGAAGCGCTGCAAAAAAGTCTCGTCCGAATCGATAAGCAGCTTAAAAGTCTCGATAGCGATCTGGCCAACTTGAACACCTTGTATAAAAAGAAGCTGGAGCGAAGCGAAGAGCTCAAAAAGAGAATAGAGAAGCTTACGAAAAAAGAGGGGGATCTAAAGCAGGATATGGTGCTGCTCATCTCTCGAGTCTTTTCCAAAGCGCTACTACTCTCTTCGATGAAAAATCCCACTCAAGAGGATATTTTCCAAGAGGAGATCCTCAAATCGATCCAGGCGACCGCCCAAAACAGGCTACAACATGTAAGCAAGGAGTATAGCCGCACCAAAATCGCTTTGAAAACGAGCCGCAAGGAGCTGGCCACTTTGGAGTCTCAGATCCAAAAACTTTTACAAAAGCGAAGCGAGCTCAAACGGCTCAAACTGGTCAAGGCCAAAAAGATAAAGCAGCTACAAAAGCAAAAAAGTGCCTACGACAGGGAGCTACAGGCTTTGATGGAGGAGCGAAAATCGTTGGCCAAAACGTTGGAACGCTTGAAAATCATAAAAAAAGAGAAGATGGCAAAATCGTCTAAAGTAAGAGTCAAAAAATATGGGGAGAAAAGCTATAAAAGGCTGCGCACCGTCCACTACCGTGGCCCCAAGACCATAGCGCCACTGCAAAACTTCGTGATCACCAAACGCTATGGAGTCTACAAAGATCCTATCTACAATATAGAAATCCCCAACGAAAATATCGAACTCAAACCCCTCACACCCAACGCCAAAGTCAGAAACGTACTCAACGGTCGCATCATTTTGGCCAAATGGACCCCACATCTCAAAAACGTGGTGATCGTCAAGCATCCAGGAGGTCTGTATACCATCTACGCCTATCTGGACAAGTTGGCACCCTACATCAAAAAAGGACGTAAGATCAAAAAGGGGTACATCATCGGTCGAGTCAGCTCCAAGCTGATCTTCGAAGTGACCAAAAACAACGCCCATATCAATCCTTTGGAATTGATAAAAGTTAGATAAAAAATTAATCGATTTATTAAATCTTTTTGGATAGAATTGGCAAACTTTCTTAAAGAGGGTCGCAATGGCAAAACGGGTTTTGATCAAGTTTTCAGGGGAGGCTTTGGCCAACGAGGATGGTCATGGGATCGATAGCAAGATACTCAAATTCATCGCTTCGCAGATCAAGCCTTTGGTCGATAGTGGAGTGGAAGTGGGACTGGTCGTGGGTGGTGGCAACATCATCCGAGGTGTCAACGCCTCCAAAGAGGGGATCATCAAGCGCTCCAGCGGAGACTATATGGGAATGCTGGCTACTGTAATCAATGCAGTGGCACTCCAAGAGGCACTGGAGTATTTCGGACTTGCCGCAAGAGTCCAAAGCGCTATAGAGATGAACGAGATTTGTGAGCCTTTCATCGTACGCAGAGCTATCAGACATCTCGAGAAAGGGCGTATCGTGATATTCGCCGCCGGTACAGGCAACCCCTTTTTCACCACCGATACGGCCGCTACCTTGCGGGCTATCGAGATAGGATCTGAAATGATTATCAAAGCCACCAAAGTCGATGGCGTCTACGACAAAGATCCAAACAAATATCCAGATGCCAAAAAGATCCCACGCCTTACCTACGACGAGGCGTTGCAGGACAATATCAAGGTGATGGACGATACGGCTATCGCTTTGGCCAAAGACAACTCGTTGCCCATCATCGTCTGCAATATGTTCGAAGAGGGCAACCTCTACGATATCATCGTCAATCAAAACTACGAAAAATGCTCCATCGTGAGTGACAAGAAGGAGAGTGAATGAGACTGGAAAAAATCATGGCAGAGGCGTTGGAGAAAGTAGGATACGATAGATACCTGCTATCGCTCGGTGTAGCCCAAAGGGCTAACGAACTGGCCCTTGGCAAGCCGCCTCTTATCGATGTGGATATCAAAAAATACAAATATACCGATATCGCACTGATGGAGATAGCCCAAGGAAAGCTCAAAATCCAGGTAGACAAGACCGAGGGTTGATGCAAGAGCTTGTAGAAAAGATCCGATCCATCCACGAGGTAGAGGAGGCGACACAGCTCCTCTACCAGATCTGCCCCCACAATCCCAAGATCGAAGAAGCGCTCACATTTGCCAAAGAGGCCCACAAAGATCAATATCGAAAGAGTGGAGAACCCTATATCATCCATCCGATCCTCGTCGCCGCTATCACAGGATATGTGACGGCGGAAGAGGAGATGGTAATCGCCGCACTTTTGCACGATGTGGTGGAGGATACGAGCTTTACCATCGAAGATATCAAAAGTCGTTTTGGCCAAAACGTGGCGGATCTGGTAGAGGGACTGACGAAGATCGTGGAGATTAGGAGTGAGGAGCTGATCCCTTCCTCTTCCGACGAGAAGCTCATCACCTCTGCACTTTCTTTTCGCAAGATGCTCATAGCTTCTATCAAAGATGTGCGGGTTCTCATAGTCAAGCTATGTGACAGACTGCACAATATGCTCACTCTCGATGCCCTGCCACCAAACAAACAAAAGCGCATCGCCGAAGAGACTCTGGTGGTCTACGCTCCTATCGCTCATCGTTTGGGGATCGCATCGATCAAAAATATTTTGGAAGATCTAAGCTTTTTCTATCTTTTCCCACAAGAGTACAAAAAAATAGACCACTTTATCAGCTCCCACAAACTGGAGCTGCAGATGAAGCTCAATCGTTTCATGGAGGAGGTGAAAAAAAGAATCGTCCAAAATGGGCTTCGAGCCGATGAGTTCGAGATCCTTGGGCGGATCAAACACTACTACTCCATTTATCTGAAAATGCAGCGAAAAGGGATCTCCATCGAAGAGGTGCTCGATCTTTTGGCTATCCGTGTATTGGTGCGCGAGAAACTCGATTGCTACAAAGTGTTGGGGATCGTCCATACCAACTTCAAGCCTCTTATCATGCGCTTCAAAGACTATATCGCCATTCCAAAAGAGAACGGCTATCAGACGATCCACACTACCGTTTTTGACGATGCGAGTATCTTCGAGGTGCAGATACGTACCTTCGATATGCATCGTACGGCCGAGTTTGGTGTGGCGGCACACTGGAAATACAAAATCGGCCAGACCAACATCAATCTCAAATGGCTCGAAAATCTTCAGTACCAAAACGACAATATCGAAGAGTTTTACGAGCTTGTCAAAAACGATCTATTTAGCGAGGATATCTCCGTCTTTTCGCCCAAAGGGGATCTTTTTACCCTCCCACGAGGTGCCGTGGCTTTGGACTTTGCCTACGCGATCCATACCGATGTGGGCAATAGAGCCAAAGCTGCCTACATCAACAAACAAAAAAGCACACTGCTGAGTGAACTCAAAAATGGCGATATCGTACGTATAGAGCTGGCGGATGAGCCGATTTTGCGATGTAGCTGGATCGATGCGGTCAAAACCTCCAAAGCCAAAGAACAGATGCGTACTTTGTGTCGCCAAAAATATAAAGAGATCAATGCCAAAGCGGCGATCAACATCTTGGCCACAGAGCTTCGCATCCATCCAAAACAGATAAAAAAATGGATAAAAGAGCACGAACTGCAAAGCTCTTTACACCGTATCGCTACGGAGCTGAACTTCCTCAAAGAGATCAAGAACAGGTATCTAAGCGAATATAGAAAATCCAAAGGGATGCTCTATCTGCTCTCTCCAAAGCATGTAAAGCTACATAAAAAAGAGGTCGAAAATTTTATCTTCTATACCAGCCACACCATCTCCAAAGTGGAGTTCGACTACTGCTGTCATCCAAAGCATGGAGACGAGATCGTAGCGTTCAAAAAAGACACGACCGCTATCATCCACCACAAGATGTGTCATAAGGCCCAAGAGCTTATCGATCGAGGCGAGCCAATGCTCTTTGTGGAGTGGAAGAAAGATAGTATGCCCAGATTCAAGCTCATAGCTTTGTTGCCGGATAAGAAGGGAGCCTTGGCCGACTTTTTACTCTATTTGGGTAAACTGGACGTCAATATCAAAACCATCGAGCTTGGGAAAAATATCGAGCAGACAAATCTGTGTGAGATGGAGTTTGAAGCACCTTTGGAGGATATGGAGATTTTAAGGAAAAAAATAGCTCAAAAAGCTAAAATTATAGAATTCATTCAAGCGAACGATGCGTACGACAAATAGGAGGAGCGATGCTACAAGAGGCTTTGGCCGAAATCAAGCGAGGAACCGCTGAGATCATAGACGAAGAGCGAATCAAGGAGCTGCTGGAGCGCTACTTCAAAGAGGGCAAAAACTACACCGTCAAAGCGGGATTTGACCCTACGGCTCCCGATCTACATCTTGGCCATACGGTGCTTTTGCAAAAACTTGCCACCTTTCAAAAATATGGGGGGATCGTGCAGTTCATCATCGGAGACTTCACCGCCATGATCGGCGACCCTACGGGCAAGAGCGAAACGAGGAAAAAGCTCGATCGCGCCACAGTGGAGAAAAACGCCCAAAGCTACAAAGAGCAGGTCTTCAAAGTCCTCGATCCGGCCAAAACCGAAGTGGTCTTCAACTCCACCTGGCTCGATGCCTTGGGAGCCAGTGGACTGGTGGAGCTCACCACCCTTTTTAGTGTGGCCAGGATGCTGGAGCGAGATGATTTTGAAAAGCGCTTCAAAGCTGGCAAGCCTATCGCCATCAGCGAGTTTATCTATCCGCTTCTTCAAGGCTATGATAGTGTACATCTAAAAAGCGATATCGAAATAGGTGGGACCGACCAGAAATTCAATCTTTTGATGGGGCGTCATCTACAAAGAAGCTATGGAGTAGGCAAAGAGCAGGCCGTGCTGATGATGCCAATCTTGGAAGGCTTGGATGGTGTGCAGAAGATGAGCAAATCCCTTGGCAACTATATTGGTGTCACGGAAGAGCCCAATACGATGTTCGCCAAAATCATGAGTATCAGTGACGAGCTGATGTGGCGCTACTACGAGCTGCTCAGCTCCAAAAGCCTCGAGGAGATCGCTACGCTCAAAGAGGGTGTAGAATCTGGTAAACTTCATCCAAAAACGGTCAAAGAGCTCTTGGCCATGGAGATCGTGGCACGCTACCATAACGAAGAGGCAGCCAGAAAAGCCAAAGAGGAGTTTGATAAAGTCCACAAGAAAAACGAGATCCCAAGTGATATAAAGGAGGTCACGCTCCAAGGTCCCATCTGGATAGCCAAAGCCTTGGTGGAGGCTGGGCTTGAGCCCTCTACCTCACAGGCCAGACGCGATATCCAAGCCGGAGCGGTGCGTCTGAACAAAGAGAAAGTCAAAGATATCAACTTGCAGCTTGAGAGTGGAGAGTATATCGCACAGGTGGGTAAAAGAAAATTTGCGAAATTAAAGGTAGAGTGATGGCCAAGTTAGCACCACTAAAAATCGGAAAACATACGATTCAATATCCTATCATTCAAGGTGGCATGGGTGTGGGGATCAGCTGGGATAGACTGGCTGGCAATGTGAGCAAAGAGGGGGGGCTTGGAGTGATCAGCTCCGTAGGTACCGGCTACTACCAAAACAAAAAATATATCGAAAAAGAGGTGGCCGGTAGACCATTGGAGACGGCTAATTTCTACTCCAAAAAAGCTCTTTTCAAGATTTTTGAAAATGCCAGAAAGATTTGTGGCGATGCTCCATTGGCTGCGAATGTGCTCTATGCCATCAACGATTATGGTAGAGTGGTGCGCGATAGTTGCGAAGCGGGAGCAGATATCATCATCACCGGAGCCGGACTTCCTACCAATATGCCAGAATTTACCAAAGATTTTCCCGATGTGGCCTTGGTACCTATCGTCTCCAGTGCAAAAGCCCTCAAAATCATCTGCAAACGCTGGAGCCAGCGCTACGATAGGCTGCCCGATGCGGTGATCGTGGAGGGGCCGTTGAGTGGTGGACATCAAGGTTTTACCTATGAGCAGTGTTTTATGGAGGAGTTTCAGCTCGAAAACATCGTCCCTCAAGTAATCGAAGAGGCCAAGAAGTGGGGCGATATTCCCGTTATTGCCGCTGGAGGGATCTGGGATCATGACGACATCGTGAAATTTTTGGAAATGGGTGCGGCAGGAGTACAGATGGGTACGAGATTTATAGGTACATACGAGTGTGACGCCAACGACAACTTCAAAAAGGTGATTTTGGAGGCTAAAAAAGAGGATATCATCCTCCTCAAATCTCCTGTGGGCTATCCTGCCAGAGGAGTACGCACCAAGCTGATAGAAAAAGTGGAAAAGCGTGAGGGCCCAGCTATCAAATGTATCAGCAACTGTGTGGCTCCATGCCATAGGGGTGAAGAGGCCAAACAGGTGGGCTACTGTATCGCCGATAGGCTCAGTGACGCCTACCAAGGAGATCTGGAGCTTGGCCTCTTTTTCAGTGGAGCCAACGGTTACAGGCTCGATGAGCTCATCAGCGTCAAAGAGCTGATGCACAAACTGGTCCATGGGGAGTAGACCATACGAATAGTCATTCTTTTTCTTATCGGGCTTTTCCTTTTTGCCGGGAGCGATGTGCGCTTCAAACAAGCACACTACTACTGCTCCACTTCCAATAGAGCCAATGCCCTCAAAGGGCTCAATATCTATAAATCCTTGTATGTGCAATCCTTGATCAACGACTCCCAAAACTCCAAAAAAAGAGCCTTGGAGGGGTTGATCTACTGTTCCGAAAAACTTGGCCTCCCCACCGAAGAGTATGAAAAAGAGCTTGGAATAAAAAGAAGAGGCAAAGCCAAAAAAAAGCCAAGAGTACTCAAAAACTCTCTTTACAAGATCTTGCTTGGAAAAGGGTATATCGATTTTTTCTTTCGCTATCCTCTCAAATCTTCCGATATCAAAACATCTACACTCAAAAGTCGCTCTATCTACAAAAAAATATACGATATCACCGGCAAGTTGACTATAGGCACCAAGCGCTATACACTGCGCTCCATCAAGCGAATGCGTATAGCTCAGTACAACTCCAAAACCATTCGAATAGTTTTGGAGGATACTCGTCCAATACGGAGTAAACTCGCTATTCAAGGGAGCAAATTGCGGATCTATCTCGTCCCTTCACGGTCTTCATCCGACAAATCCGCCTTCAAGACCGGTAGTTTCAAGAGCGACAAAAAGCCAAAAGCTCCAGCCATTGTCTCCAACGCCTCCAAAGTGATCGTCATCGATCCTGGACATGGGGGCAAAGATACAGGGGCTATCGGCTACAAAAGAAAAAGAGAAAAAGATATCGTACTCTCCATCGCTAAAAAGGTCTATAAGGAGCTTAAAAAAAAGGGTTTTAGAGTCTATCTCACAAGACGAGGCGACTACTTTGTTACCTTACGCAGCCGAACCCGAATGGCCAATAGAGTCAAAGCCAATCTCTTTCTCTCCATCCACGCTAACGCCGCACCCAACAAGCGCAAATATCTTTCGATGAAAGGAGTGGAGACCTTTTTTCTTTCTCCAGCAAGAAGCGAGCGAGCCAAAAGGATAGCGGCACTGGAGAATAGGGTGGATATGAAAAATCTCAGCTACTACAGCAAAAACGTCTTTTTGAATTTCATCAACAGAGAAAAGACGATCCTCTCCAATAAGCTTGCCATCGATGTGCATCGATCGATCCTGGCGCATCTACGAAAAAAATATAGCGTTAAAGATGGTGGTGTGCGGCCGGGTCCTTTTTGGGTGCTGGTGGGGGCTCAGATGCCATCAATCCTGGTGGAAGTGGGCTACATAACCAATCCCACCGAAGCGATGCGGCTATCCAATCCATTGTATCAAAGGTATATCGCAAAGGGGATTGCCGAGGGGATAGAAAACTACTTCCTCCATACCCAAAGCAGATAGCAAGAGGCACCAAAAGTGGTGCCAAATCGAAAGAACTCATTTAAAGAGCTTATTTATAGTTAGCGATCGCCTCTTCCAAGATTTTCGTGGCCTCCTCCAAGCCTTTGTACTCCTTGACTTTCACCCACTTGTTGGGTTCGAGCATCTTATAGGTTTCGAAGAAATTTTTGATCTTGTCGAGGGTGTGTTTGGGCAGATCTTCGATCGATTTGATGTCGTCGTAGGTAGGATCCACTTTGCTCACCGGTACGGCGATGAGCTTCTCGTCCATCCCTTTTTCATCCTCCATCACCAGTACGCCGATGAGCCTTGATTTGATCACGCTCCCAGGAGCTACGGCATAGTCGGTGAGGACCAAAATATCCACAGGATCTCCGTCCGCCGCCAAAGTATTGGGCACGAAGCCGTAGTTTGCAGGATAATACATCGCACTATACATCACGCGATCTACCCATATAGCACCACTCTCTTTGTCCAGCTCATATTTGATATTGGATCCGTAGGGAATTTCGATGAGGGCGTGTACCTTTTGAGGCCCCTCTCCATATCCGATCTTTTCTATATTCATCTCTCCTCCTTGTATTGAAAAGTTAATTTTACACAATCTCGTACTGCATCTCAAAATCCAGCTCGGGGAAGTGGTGTTCGAGTAGTTGTTCGAGCTGTTCTATCTTGTTGTTGGCATCTTCTTGAGTACTGGCGAAGAAACATAGAGTTAGTAGACCCTCTTTCGCATACTCCCCACTTACATCGGCTACGGCCATATTTTTGTTCTTGAGCCGATCTTTGATGGCGTTTAGGATTTTTCTACGCCCTTTGAGAGAGTGGACATAGGGCAGGCGCAAAGTGATGAGGGCATGGACGATCAGCACGTTTCACCCTCTTTGTACGTAAAGCCTCGCTCCTCTATCCTCTTTTTCAAAAACTCCATCCATTTTTCTACCTCTTGCGGATCCTGGGCAGCTATAGAGAGGACATCGTAGTAGCCATCTTTACCAAAGCCTGGCAAGGATGAAAACTCTACCGTCGAGGGGATAGCTTGCATCAGATCCATCAGATCGTTTTCGCTGGCTTTGACACAGATCGTTTGGCGATGAAGCGCTTTATCTGGGAATTGTTCGAGCGCCTTTTCGATCATAGGGTGGGCCATCTGGGGAAATCCAGGTACGAAAAAAAAGCGACCCAGCAAAGAAAATCCCGGGACTTTGTTGACGGGATTGGGCAAAAGTTCGGCTCCTTTGGGCAGCTGGGCCATACGAATTCTGTGGGGGTAAGCCTCTTGGCCAAAACGCTCCTCTATAAGCTTTTTGGCCTGTGGGTGCTCATAGAGTCTTCCATCTCCAAAGACTTTGGCAGCGACCGCTCTGGTGTAGTCATCGGGCGTGGCCCCGATCCCACCGAAGCTAAAGAGTACGGCTTGGGGATCTTGGGCGATCATCCGATAGACCCGCTCCATCAGCTCTGGATCGTCCTCTATGACGAAGCTTCCCTTAAGACGGTGTCCCTTTTTGGCAAGCGCTTGGCGTAAAAAATCGAAATGGCGATCTTGGCGTCTGCCGGATAGGATCTCCGTACCGATAATGACGGCGTAGAAGTTAGGATCCAACTTTTTCAAGAATGAATCTCTCCATCTCCTCTACGATCTCTTCTATACTTCGTTCGCCATCTATCTTTTTGAGTAGTCCTTTGGATGCGTAATACTTCTCGATCTCGGGGAGTGGCTCCAAAAAGACTTTCATACGGTTGTTGAAGACCTCTACATTATCGTCAGCTCCTCGCTGTCTACCAAGGACCCGCTCTCTTGCTGTCTCTTCGCTTACCACCACTTCGATCACCGCTTCGAGCTTGATGTCTGGATTTTGTTTTAGCATCTCTTCAAGAGCCTTCATCTGCTCCACGCTTCTTGGGAAGCCATCGATGAGGATGATATCCTTGTCGCTGCTCAAGATGGCGTTTTTGATGGTATCCATAACGATCTCCAGCGGTACCAATTGGCCGTTGTCTATATAGCTGGCGATCGTGGCACCAAGAGGAGTTCCTTTTTCGACCTCCGCTCGTAGAAGATCTCCGGTAGAGTAGTGGACTATTTTGTCGCTGTTTCGTTTGGCGATCAGTTCGGCATCTGTCGTTTTGCCACTTCCTGGCGCTCCAATGATCAAAAATAGATGTTTCATCTTCTCTCCTTTATAG
>JALWZJ010000110.1 GCA_027002625.1 Campylobacterales bacterium | reverse complement strand
GACGAGGCCTTGTATGAAGCCAAAGAGGCCGGACGAAATCGTGTAAAGGTCAAAATATAGCAAGAACCATAATTTACGGAGATATCCATGGTTGCTTCAAGGAGTTCGTGCAACTGCGCTCACTCATCGCTCCTGGACCAAAGGATCGAGAGATCTGTGTGGGCGATATGATCAACAAAGGTCCCCTCTCTTTGGAGGTATTGCGTCTGATACGCCAAGAGGGGATCGAGGCGATCCGTGGCAACCACGAAGATAAATTTATCCGCTACAACGTACACGAGAAGGAAAAAGAACGAACGGGCAAAAAGAACCCAATGCGGTTGGAGGCGGGGGAGCTGCGTCTCTACCACTCCATGAGCCTCGAAGATTTTGAATTTCTTTACTCTTTGCCTCTTTTTATCCAGTTCTCCTCTTATACGGTGGTACATGCTGGAGTTCTCCCCTCTACCGATCTTTGGCATCTGGATAAAAAGGAGGCCGCCAAGGTGATGCGGGTGCGCTATGTGGACTACAAAGGCAGGTTCGTCACCCTCGATAGAAGCGATCCTATGATCCATTTTTGGTGGAGTGAGCTCTATGATGGGAGGTACGGCACCATCATCTACGGCCATCAGCCCTTTTTACGTCCTCGAGTGGATCGCTTCAGCATCGGTATCGATACCGGAGCGGTCTATGGCAACGCCTTGACGGCTTTAGTAATAGATGGAGTGGAGCCACACTTTGTGCAGGTGCCAAGTGGGACGTATGCCAAAAGAAGCAGACCATGGCCGCTTTTGTAGCGGATGTGCATTTGGCCAAACTGGCCAGACTCCTTCGCCTTTTTGGGTTCGATACGCTCTATTTTACCCATATAGACGACGATGAGCTACTGCAGATCTCCAAAAATGAGGGGCGCTGGATTCTGACAAAAGATAGAGCTCTTTGCGAAAGAGGGGATCGCTGCTTACTCATTAAAGCCAAAGAGCCAAAAGAGCAACTCAAAGAGGTGCTTTATACTTTGAAGCTTACGCAGTGTCGTCCATTTACACGCTGCTTGGTGGACAACGCCCAGCTTGAGCGAGTACCCAAAGAGGAGGTTTTGGCCAAAATTCCTCCCAAAGTGGCCCAGTGGTGTGAAGAGTTCGAGCGCTGCTCTCGATGTGGACGGATCTATTGGAAAGGGAGCCACTACGAGCGGATGAAGAGATTTATCGATGAGGTGTGTGATTGAACTCGGGTACTATCGTTTTGAGTTGTTGGATGATCTGTGTTGGCTTTTTGGCCAAAAAGAGGCGAAAGAGCGCTTTTTGCAAAAATAGAAAATCATATGGAGTCGGTTTGGCTATGAAAATGGAGTTGTATTTGGTAGGCTCTTCAGCTCCTTCGAGCAAAAGCTCCTCATAGAGCTTCTCTCCTGGGCGCAGTCCGATAAACTCAATAGGCACCTCTTTGTTGTAGATTTGCATCATCTTTTTGGCCAGATCCACGATCTTGACCGGTTTGCCCATATCCAAAATGAAGATCTCCTTGCCTTTGGCGATGGCTCCAGCTTGTAAAACCAGCTGGCACGCTTCGCTGGTGAGCATGAAGTAGCGGGTGATCTCGGGGTGTGTGACGGTGATGGGACCTCCCTTTTTGATCTGCTCTTTGAATTTTGGTATGACGCTGCCGCTACTACCCAGCACATTACCAAATCGCACGGCGCAGATGGTGGTCTTTTTGCTGGGTACGTTTTGGGCGTAGAGCTCGCAGACCCGCTTGGTGGCACCCATCACATTGGTAGGATTGACCGCTTTGTCTGTGGAGATGAGGACGAAGTGAGAGATCTCTTGCTCGATTGCAGTATCGATCACGTTTTTTGTGCCGAGTATGTTGTTGAGGACCACCGCTCTTGGATTGAGCTCGGCCAAGGGGACATGTTTGTAGGCTGCAGCGTGGAGGATGATATCTGGTCTGCACTCCTCTACGATCCTCTCGAATTCCTCTTTGTTCGTCACGTCGCAGAGTCTGGCTGCGATATTTGGATGCTTTTCTGTCAGACGATAGAGATTGTATTCGCTCATCTCCACAGCGATGATCTGTCTGGCTCCATACTCCTCGCACTGGCGCACCAACTCGCTGCCGATACTTCCTCCAGCTCCCGTGATGAGAACTCTTTTGTCCTTGACGAATGCTTCGATCGCCTTTTTGTCCAGATCCTTTGGATTTCTGGCCAGTAGATCTTCGATCTCGATATCTTTGATCTTCTCTTGGGTCAAGGAGGCGAGTTTTATCTCTTGGATACCGATCTTTTTGGCCTCTTGAGTGAGCTGGTCGAGCTGCTGGGGGGAGAGCTTTGTAGCTACGATGAGTGTTTGGATAGTGGTAGGAAGCTGGGTGAGGGAGGAGTGAATAGCAACCCCCGCGATATAGCCGGACTCCTTGGAAGGTTCGACGACGGCTATAGGTTTGTACGGAAGCTCTCCGGCATTAAACGCATCGATCAATCGTTTGGTGTGGCTATTTACTCCATAAATAGCCGCAGGTTTGTAGGAGGTGGGCCGAGCCGCTTCGTGCCAGATCCTTTTGGCTATGCGGATAGCGAGCAAAAAAAGAAGACTCAAAAAAAAGTCGATGAGCAGGGCACTCCTTGGAAAAGGAGTGAACCGGTCATACCCTAAAGCGATGAGGACAAAAGCCACCCCATACGCTGCAAGAAGTGCCAAAAGTAGCCGTTTGGCTTCGTAGAGTCCATAGTAACGCCAAGTGAAGCGGTATTGGCCAAAAAGATGCAAAAAAAGAAGCTTCGAGCCCAAAAGGAGAAAAAAGATTTTGAAAAATCCGCTCCAATACTCACTCGGCACCGCAAAATTGAAACGCAGCTCATAAGATAGAAGGAGCGAAAAGAGAGAAAGAAGCGTATCGAGCAGCAAAAAAAAGAGGGTCCGTTTGGTGCTGGTGGGCTTTAGCCAAGACATCGACCGATCACCTCGCATACCATTTGTACATCCTCTTTGTTCATCGCCGTGCCGCTTGGTAAACAGAGTCCTTTTGCGAAGAGCTCCTCCTCTTTTTTTTGGCCAAAATAGGCAAACTCTTTGCATAAAGGCTGCATATGCATTGGCTTCCACAGAGGTCTCGATTCGATTTTCTCTTTTTTAAGTTCGTGTAGGATCCTCAGCGGATCGGCTTCAAAGAGCGCCGTGGTGAGCCATCTGGTACCAAAGCTCTTAGGAAGTTCTGGCATGAAGCTGGCTTTTTCGCTCAAGAGCTCTTGGTACCACGCAAAAATCTGACGCTTTTTGGCGATACGCTCCTCGATCACCTCCATCTGAGCCACACCGATGGCGGCGGCGATGTTGCTGAGGCGATAGTTGTAGCCATAGGTTTTGTGCTCGTACCACTCCACACCCGGCTCTCTTGCTTGTGTAGCAAGAGATCTGGCCCTCTCGATTAGCTCTTTTGGTCCCACCAGTACGCCTCCTCCCCCTGTGGTGAGAAGTTTGTTGCCATTGAAGGAGTAGACTCCCAGTATCCCAAATGTACCGGTGTATTGTCCATCGAATGTGGTACCCAACGATTCCGCTGCATCTTCGATAAGATGGACACCATAGCGCTCACACAGCTCCTTGATGCTTTTTACATCGGCGCTTTGGCCATAGATATGGGTGAGGATCACAGCCTTTGGCCGCTCTTTTTGCAATGCCTCCTCTAAAGCATTCGGATCCATCTGCCAGCTCTCGTCACACCCTATGAGAATGGGAGCGGCCCCTTGATAGAGGATGGGAGACAAAGAGGCGATGAAGGTAAAATCGCTCACGGCTACTTTATCCTTTGGTCCTATGCCAAGGAGTCGAAGGGAGAGATGAAGGCCTGCCGTACCACTACAAAGGGCCAAAGCGGCAGGAGCCTGGACGAACTTGGCTACACTCTTTTCGAAACGCTCCAAAAAAGGGCCAACTGGAGCGATATAGTTGTTCTCAAAGGCTTCTTGGATATATTCGAGTTCTTTGCCACTCATATGAGGAGGTGAGAGAAAGAGTCGCATCACAGCCTTTTGTCCACGAGAGATTTAGGTAAAATCCCTTTGATATCGAAAACCACGCTTTTTGTAGGGATTTGGCCAAAATCGAGCTTCTTGAACTGTTCGTGTGCCACCGCCAAGACGATGGAGTCGTAATCGGTGAAGCTGGGTTCTTGCTGCAGTAGCTCTAACCCATACTCTCTTTTGACCTCTTCTTTGTCCGCCCAAGGATCGTACACATCCACATCGATACCAAAATCTTGTAGTTCTCGTATCACATCGATCACTCTTGAGTTTCTAATATCTGGACAGTTCTCTTTGAATGTGATACCAAGGATGAGTGCTTTACTGCCCTTTACTTTGTGGCCTTTGTGGATGAGGAGTTTGACCACTTTGTTGGCGACGAATATCCCCATCTCGTCGTTAGTTCTACGGCCGGCCAAGATGATCTGAGGATGGTAGCCCACCTCCTTTGCTTTGTAGGCGAGGTAGTAGGGATCCACACCGATGCAGTGGCCTCCCACGAGGCCCGGCCGAAAAGGCAAAAAATTCCATTTCGTTCCAGCAGCTTCCAATACATCCAAAGTATCAATATTCAATTTATCGAAAATGAGAGCCAGTTCGTTGACGAAGGCGATATTGATATCTCTTTGGGCATTTTCGATCACTTTGGCAGCTTCCGCTACTTTGATGGAGGGTGCCAAGTGAGTGCCAGCGGTAATGATGGATTTGTAGAGTTCATCCACTTCTTTGGCGATCTCTGGAGTAGAGCCACTTGTCACTTTTTTGATATTGGGAAGGCGATGCTTTTTATCTCCCGGATTGATTCTCTCAGGGCTATATCCGCAAAAGAAATCTTCATTGAATATAAGTCCACTCTCACGCTCCAGCTCCGGTACGCATACCTCTTCGGTACAACCCGGGAAGACGGTGGATTCGTAGATGACGATATCCCCTTTTTTCAAAACTCTTCCTACGGTACGGCTCGCCATGATAAGAGGAGTGAGATCTGGATTTTTATGCTCGTCGATGGGAGTCGGGACGGTGACGATGTAGATGTTTGCACCTCTGATATCCTCGATTGAGGTAGTAAATGAGAGATTTTTGGCTTCTTTTAGCTCTTTGGGACTCACTTCCAAAGTTCTATCGATACCTTGCTTTAGCTCTTCGATGCGTGTAGCGTTGATATCGAAGCCGATAGTGTCGTACTTTTTGCCAAATTCCACGGCCAGAGGCAGTCCTACGTAGCCAAGGCCGATGATCGCCAGTCTCATACCTCTCCTTTTGGAAAGGCGGTAAAAAAGATTTTATCCAGATCGAAAGGGTTTGGATTTTCGCTCAGCCCCATATGATAGGGCAGCCACTCCAAAAAAAGATAGCTTAGCTGCAGCATAGGCAAAAAGATGATCAGCATCGTTTTAAATCCCGAAGCCTTGTGCCATTTTCGCACCCACTCGATGGCACTTGGCACCTCGTTGAGCAAAAGCATCGCCTCGAAACTTATGATAAATCCTATCACCAAATATGTTAGAATGGAGGCATAGACAAAGAGATAGAAGAAGAATTCAAAGTTACTCATAATACACCATTTTTGTTCAAATTATACCATAGGAGCAGTATGCGTTGGCTTATAGTTTTGGCTATGATACTTGTAGGGTGTACCAAGCAGCCTGTCCCCACTACATCTGTTGCAGTAGTCTTCAAATCCCCCGCTTTCAAAGTAGCCGGGAGTGGATTTTTGCAAAAGGGGAGGCGGTTGCAGCTCTATAGTGCCTCTACACCCTTGCTCGATTTGCGACTTGGCAAGCGGGTTTGCTTGAATGGTCAATGCATCAGCTATGAGATGTTCAACAAAAAATTTCTCTCGCCTTCTTATCCTCTCACATTCATCAAAAATATATTGAGCTTTCGACCCATATTTGGCGGTCGACACAAAAGCTCCCTGGATGGGGGATTTGAGCAGCGTTTCGAGGATTTGGGTATAATCTATACAGTTCATAAAGGCTCACTGATTTTCAATGATGCCAAAAACCATATACTTATTAAAATAAAGGAGATCGATGGCTAAATTTGTGGGAGCCCATGTGAGTGCGGCCGGAGGGGTACATAACGCACCAAAAAATGCCAAAAACATAGATGCCAAAGCTTTTGCCCTTTTTACCAAAAACCAGCGCCAGTGGAGAGCGAAACCGCTGGCAGCCGAACATATCGAAAAGTTCGACGAAGAGCTTGCCAAGGCTGGAATCGAAAAGAAGCATATCCTGCCCCATGATAGCTATCTGATCAATCTGGGCCATCCTGAAGAGGCCAAACGACAAAAGAGTCTCGACGCTTTTTTGGATGAGGTGGAGCGTTGTGAGATGTTGGGGCTTGATAAACTCAACTTCCATCCAGGAAGCCATCTCAAAAAGATCAGCGAAGAGGAGTGCTTGGAGCGCATCGCAGAGTCGATGAATGAAGCGCTTCGCCAAAGCGACAATGTCACTTTGGTGATTGAAAACACGGCGGGACAAGGGAGCAATCTCGGATATAAATTTGAACACCTTCGTTTTTTGATCGATCGCTCCATCGACAAGACCCGTGTGGGCGTCTGTCTCGATACGGCCCATATGTTCGCTGCCGGATACGATATCCGTACTCCAGAGGCTTATGAGAAGACGATGGAGGAGTTTGATCGTATAGTAGGATTTGAGTATCTTCGAGGCATGCACATCAACGACTCCAAAGCCGCTTTTGCCTCACGTGTGGATCGTCACCACTCTTTGGGAGAGGGGCATATAGGATTGGAGGCTTTTAGGCTCATTATGAATGATGAACGTCTCGATGATATTCCTCTGATTTTGGAGACGATCGACGAGTCCATTTGGGACAAAGAGATTGCGCTACTATACTCTTTTGTGGAGGAGTGATGGAGTTTTTACAAGAGTTTTTGAAAGCCAAGGATGTGACCAAGACCAAAATCTTTTCTTATCTTAAATGCGAAGAGCCAGAGGCGAAGATATTGCAGCTTCTTACGCGCCGGTTTGTAGAAGGAGAGGATGAAGCCAATGTCTTCGATATCTTAGAAGAGCTCTTTGGCTCGAAAGAGCTGGTCCATATCCAAAAATTGGACCACATCAAAAGACTTTTGGATCTTGGGTGGATCGTCCAAAGCGGTTTTGGACCTCTTAAAGAGGAGTCTACCAAGCTGGAGCTTTTGCACAGCGATATCGCCTTGAGTGTTCCTTTTTTGCGTCTTTTGGAAGAGGGAAATATCGAGCCGGTTTTACCCGATACGAAACCATATAAAAACCAATCCGAATATCTCAAAGATCAATTCGCCAGAATAGAGCTCTACCAAAAGATCGCTGCTGCCAAAAGCTCCTTGGGACCGGAGGCTCCTTCGATCTCGCGTCTGGCCAATAGATTGCAGCTATTGGAGCAGCGTATCAAAGAGCGGCTCGAGATGAGCGAAAGCATCGAAGTGGAGCGATTGTTCGAGGAGTATGAGCTGAGCACCAAGGAGCAGGTGATCTTCTTGGCTCTTTTGAAAGAGGAGTACAGCCAGGGCGAGGGAGGCTTGAGAGAGCAGGGGGCTTTGGTGGAGCTGGTGAGCTCCAATGAATTTGAGCGCATAGAAAACAGGGCCCTTTTGGAGGAGGGATCGAAGCTTTTGGATGGGCTTGTGGATTACGATGAGGTGATCAACCCCTTTGGCAATATCACCAAAAGCTATTTTGTTCTTGAGGATGTGCTTCAGCGTCTGCTCTATGCCAAGCCCAAAAGAAGCAAAAAGCACAAGCTTCAAAATCTGATCAAAGAGCAAGAGATATTCGAGCTTATCGAGCCAAAAACTACCCTGGATGATGTGGTCTTGCATCCAAAGACCAAAGAGCATCTTCATACCTTGGTGTCTCAAATAGATCCTAAAGTGGCGGAGCGTCTCAAAGCCTGGGGCATCAAGCCAAAAAAGCGATCCATCGATGCGAGAGTGATTTTGCATGGGCCTCCAGGGACGGGTAAGACTTTGACAGCTCTTTCTTTGGCCAAAACGCTCAAAAAACCGGTGCTTAGCTTCGACTGCTCCAAAATCTTGTCCATGTATGTGGGCGAGAGCGAGAAGAATGTACGAAAGATCTTCGATACATATAAAGAGCTGAGTCAAAAGGCCGGGACCCAGCCAGTCCTTTTGCTCAACGAAGCGGATCAGTTTTTGGGTAGCAGAAGCCAGGCTCCCAGCAGTAGTGCGGACAAGATGCACAATCAGATGCAAAATATCTTTTTGGAGCAGATAGAAAATTTCGAGGGGGTTTTGATCGCCACCACCAACCTTCTTGAGACCATAGATCCGGCTTTTTCTCGCCGTTTCAACTATAAAATCGAATTTAAAAAGCCAGGATTCAAAGAAAGAGTGGAGCTGTGGCAAAGGATGCTACCCAAAAAAGCTCCTATCGAAGAGAACCTCGATATCGAAGCTTTGGCCAAATATGAGCTTACAGGTGGACAGATCGAGCTGGTGATCAAAAACACGGCCTATAAAGTTGCGATGCGGGAAAATCCTCTCTTTCGGCTCCAAGACTTCATCGAAGAGATCCACAAGGAGCATAGGGGCAATTTTGGCGAAGAGTCCTCCATGGGCTTTTTGTGATGGAGCTCTCACCTCCATCACCTTTTTTTATGTAACCCTTAGAAACAACTCCTTTCAACTTTTTGGCTACCAAAATCACATCAATCTCCTTTTATTTCTTTTTTGTTACACTTTGCGTAGATAGTAAACGGTGGGAAACTGCCTTGATAAAGGAGCGTCGATGATAAGCCATATGGATGTGGCCCATCCCTATTTTGGTGCCTTTTTGCTTTTCGTGATTACGGCGGTGGCTTTTACCGCTACGACGATGGCGGCCAGATTTGTCAGTAGACGGCTGGCCAGACTCGATACGGAAAAGCTCAAAGTGGCGATCTACGAGTGTGGTCCAGAGCCCGACAAACAGCCCAACAAGATCTCTGCACAATTTTATCTTATAGCCCTTCTTTTTATCCTTTTCGATGTGGAGATCATTTTCATGTTTCCATGGGCAGTAGATTTTAAAATTCTTGGATGGTTCGGATTTGCGGAGATGATTTTGTTTATCTTGCTATTGGCGATCGGTTTTATCTACGCTTGGAAGAAAGGAGCATTGGAATGGCACAGCATCAGGTAAATTATACGGCGAGTGCGGGACTTCCCGTAGCCTTGACCACAGTGGACAAGCTTGTCAATTGGGGACGTACCAACTCTTTGTGGGTGTTGACCTACGGACTGGCTTGTTGCGCGATCGAGATGATGGCGAGTGGGGCGAGTCGATACGACTTTGACCGCTTTGGGGTGATCTTTCGAGCGAGCCCGAGACAGTCTGATGTGATGATCGTAGCTGGGACACTAACCAAAAAACATGCTGAGTTCATCAGGCGGCTCTACGATCAGATGGCCGAGCCCAAATGGGTGATCTCCATGGGAAGCTGTGCCAATACCGGTGGGATGTTCAACACTTACGCCACGGTCCAAGGGGTCGATCGGGTGATTCCTGTGGATATCTATCTGCCTGGATGTGCGCCAAGACCGGAGACCTTGCAGTATGCGGTGCTGCTACTTCAAAAGAAGCTGCGTAAACGATCCATTTTTCAAAAACAAAAACCAAAAAGGTTGGTGTAGATGAGACCATACAGACCAAAAGACAATGTCCAAAAAAAGTCCTACTATACCGATAGATTTTGGGTGGCTCCAAGAGTGCCCGAAGAGCCGGTGGAGGATGAGATCTTCAAAGAAGATCTTGCAAGCGTAGAGCAGACCTTTTCCATCAAAAAAGCCTACATCCAGCGTGGCCAGCTGGTGATCATCATCGATCCAAAAGATAATGTGGAGGTGTTGCGTCATCTCAAGGAGGAGAGGGGCTATGATGTACTCAGTGAGATGAGCGCGATCGACTATTTGGCCAAAGATGGGGAGTTCGAGATCTTTTATCAGCTTCTTGCTATGAGCAAGCGTAGACGCATCCGTGTCAAATGCCGTATCAAAGAGAACGAAGCGATCGAAAGCGTGGAGTGTCTCTTTCGTAGTGCGGATTGGAGCGAGCGAGAGATGTACGATATGTTCGGCATCAAAGTCAACAACCACCCATACCTCAAACGAATCTTGATGCCAGAAGACTGGGTGGGCTATCCACTGCGCAAAACCTATCCTCTCCATGGCGACGAGGCGGCTCAATGGTATGAGGTGGATAAAATCTTTGGTAAAGAGTATAGGGAGATCATCGGACCGGAGCAGAGAGACCCGGCGTTTGTCAGTACCAAAGATACTTGCAATTACGCCAGAGTCACCCATCCGCTGCCCAAATGTGCCGATCCAAACAGCGAACCGGAGCATATCGAAGTCTTCAACGACGATGCTCCACTGGTAGAGACTTTTGATCTCAAAAAATCAAAAATCGTAGACAAGACGAGGTAGCAAAATGCAGCAAAGAAACAGATTAGAGCCATATTTCGAAAACCTGGTCTTTGAGCGAGAGGACAATAAAATGGTGGTCAATTTCGGACCACAGCACCCCTCGGCTCACGGACAGCTCAGACTCATTTTGGAGATGGATGGTGAGCAGATCACCAAAGCGGTCCCAGATATTGGCTATCTGCACCGAGGGATGGAGAAGATGGGTGAGAACATGATTTACAACGAGTTTTTGCCCACTACCGATAGGATGGACTATATCGCTGCCACATCCAACAACTACGCTTTCGCTTTGGCGGTGGAGCGGCTGCTTGGTATCGAGGATAAGGTACCAAGACGGGCTAAGGTGATCCGTACCATTTTACTGGAACTCAATCGTATTATCTCTCATCTTTTTTGGCTCGCTACCCACGCTTTGGATGTAGGGGCGATGAGTGTCTTTTTGTACTGCTTCCGTGAGCGTGAATATGCGATGGATCTGATGGAGGAGTATTGTGGAGCCAGACTCACCCACAGTGCCGTTCGTATCGGTGGAGTACCTTTGGATCTACCAGAAGGATGGCTCGATCATCTTAACTGGTTTTTGAACAATCTGCCAGAGCAGATCAAGCTCTATGAGGGACTGCTTACGGAAAACAGAATCTGGAGAATGCGTCTGGAGGAGGTGGGTATAGTACCACCCGAAATGGCCAAGAGCTGGGCATGTAGTGGGATCATGCTGCGAGGTAGCGGTATTGAGTACGATATCAGAAAAGAGGAGCCATACGAGCTGTATGAAGAGCTTGATTTCGATATTCCGGTGAGTGATCGCTGCGACAGCTATGGCCGATATCTTCTATATATGGAGGAGATGAGACAGTCTATCCGTATTATTAGACAGCTTATTACGATGTACAAAGATACGGGCCCAGAGTTGATGGCTCACGCACCTGAGTACATCAGTGCGCCAAAAGAAGACATAATGACACAAAACTACTCTTTGATGGAGCATTTTGTCCTCGTGACCCAAGGGATGCGACCACCGGTAGGTGAAGTCTACGCTCCTACCGAATCACCCAAAGGGGAGCTTGGCTTTTTTATCAGAAGCGAGGGTGAGCCCTACGCCTACCGTATGAAGATCAGAGCGCCAAGTTTTTGGCATACAGGTATTTTGCAAGATTTGCTGCCGGGACACTACCTGGCCGACGTGGTCACCATCATCGGTTCGACCAACATCGTCTTTGGCGAAATAGATAGATAAAGGGTGGTCGATGGTACGATACGATTTGCGGCATCTGCATGAAGATTTTTTGGGAAGGATGAACGAACTTCTGGATGAAAAGGTAAGGCCTGGAGAGGTGGCGATCTTTTTGTTCGAAGTGATCTCGAACGGCAAGGAGCATTTCGACTCGGTCCAAAAGAGCGCCGATGCGATCAAAGAGCGAGGGGATGAGCTTCTTAATTCCTTGAAATTCAACGAGGTCGATTGGACGATCGTCGTACGAAAAAAACAGTAACAAAAAGAGGGCGGATCTGTGAGTAAAGTATATTTTTCATGCTGGAAAGATGAGCTGATCGACAATCGCGGCAAGCCCAAAGAGGAGTGGCAAGAGTCGGCCTACAACTTTCCAGAGCACTACAATGTGGATCGAACCTCCAAAGCTTTCATCGGATGGGCTGGGTTTGCCCTGTTCGATGAGGATGTAGATGTGGTGAAATTGGGTACGGAGTATGCCGCTCAGTATCAGATCTACTCCGAAGCGTGTGGGCGATGCGCTCCCGGACGTTGGGGGGGACGGATCTTGTACGATCTTTTCGACAAGATCGCCAGAGGCGAAGGGGAGCAAAGCGATGTGGAGCATCTCAAAGAGGTCTCTCGTACCATGATGGAGACCAGCAAGTGTGAGATCGGTCGCACCGTCCCCAAACCGCTCCTCGATATCTTGACCTATTTCAAGGATGAGATCGATGATTTGATCAAAAACAAAAAGCCCTCCAAATATTACGACGAT
Source organism: Campylobacterales bacterium (assembly GCA_027002625.1). Taxonomy (GTDB): domain Bacteria; phylum Campylobacterota; class Campylobacteria; order Campylobacterales; family Nitratiruptoraceae; genus Nitratiruptor. The sequence continues at coordinate 2,554 of JALWZJ010000110.1, read as the reverse complement.
CCATCTATCAGCTATATTGCAAAGGTGACGGCTCCATGTATGGATGCCTGCCCAAGCCACGTGGATATTCCGGCCTATATCGAAGGGGTACGGGACCTTCGCTACGACGACAGTCTGGTGGCGACACGAAAGACCATGCCACTGGCCCATACATGTGGGCGGGTTTGTCCCCATCCATGTGAGGACGAGTGCAGACGGGCCAACTTGGACGAGCCGATATCTATCATGGAGCTCAAGCGTGTAGGAGCCGATTTCGAGGATGAGCATAGTCTCTTTTGGCTCCATCCATCCAAACAAAAACCCCTCAATGGCAAAAAGGTGGCGATTGTGGGTGCCGGGCCTGCCGGACTGACGGGAGCCTACTATCTGGCGATGGAAGGGGTGGCCTGTGACGTCTACGAGGAGCTTCCGGTCCTTGGCGGCGAGGTGGCCGTAGGAGTGCCGGAGTATCGGATGCCTATCAAAAAGTACAATAAAGATATCGAGCTGGTAGGATCCTTGGAGGGTGTGCGCTTCATTACCGGTAAAAAAGTGACGGCCGAGGATATGCGCCGCTTCGAAAAGGAGTATGACGCTATCTTGGTCGCTTCTGGGACAAGGATCTCCAAAAAGGTGCGCGCCAAGAACGAGCGTGAAGAGATCAAAGGGTACTGGCCGGCCATCAACTTCCTCGATTGTGTCAATCTCTATGTCAAGTATGGTATCCCTGTGCCTGAAGAGGTGAGAAAAAAACAAAAACTCGACAAAGAGTATGTCGATCTGACGGGTAAGACCTTGGTTTGTGTCGGGGGAGGTTTTACCTCTATGGATGTGGTGCGCTGTGCCGTGCGGGCCAATGCCGACAAGGTGATCATGCTCTATCGCCGAGACGAGGCTACGATCATTCGCAACACCACCTACGAGGAGTATCACGAGGCGGTGGAGGAGGGCGTGGAGTTTATTTTCTACTCTGCCGTCGAAGAAATCATAACCGATGAAGAGGACAACCTCAAAGCGCTCAAGGTCAATCGTTTCGAGCTGATTCCAGATCCCAACGGTGGACGCCCACAGCTCAAAAAGATCGAGGGTGCGGACTTTATCATAGAGTGTGACTATCTCGTACCTGCGGTCAGCCAAAGCGCGGATCTTTCGCACCTACCCGAGGAGTGGGAGATAGAGCTCACCAGCTGGGGTACGATCAAAACGGACGGTAAAACCTATATGAGCTCCAGACCCGGTGTCTTTGCGGCAGGAGATTGCGAGTATGGACCGATGACCATCGTCAACGCTGTAGGTCAAGCCAAAAGGGCAGCCAGTGTGATGAGCCGCTATGTGCTCACCAAAGAGGTGAGTTTGACGGACGAGGAGATCATGGAGGATCATCTTCGAGCATTGAAGGTCTATGATAAAAAAGAAAAAATCAGAGGATGGCTCCCTGGACTTCCACGGCAGGTGAGTGAGAAGTTGACGGTAGAAGAGCGCAAACATACCAACAAAGAGGTCAATTTGGGCTTTACCCAGGAGCAGGCTATCGCCGAAGCGGAGCGATGTATGCGTTGTTACTATATCGCTATGGTCGCAGTATAAAGGTGAGGGATGATTAAGTTTAGCATCGATGGCAAAGAGGTAGTAGCGAAAAAGGGAGAGACCATCTTACAGGTGGCCAGACGAGAGGGGATCTATATCCCTACCATGTGTTATCTCTCCAAGGTCAAGCCGATCGAATCGTGTAGGCTTTGTGTGGTGGAGGTAGAGGGTGTGGATGGATTTGTCCTTAGCTGTCAGACCCCTCCTACCCCAGACATCAAAGTACGAACCAACAGCCAAGCCCTCTATATCCACCGCCAAAACATCATGCAACTCTATGATGTGAACCACCCACTGGAGTGTGGGGTGTGTGATAAAAGCGGTGAGTGTGATTTGCAAAACAAGACGTTGGAGTTTCGTGTCGACCATCAAGAATTTACGGCCAAGGATCAGTATCGCCCTATCCAGAACTGGAAATATATCCAGTACGATCCGAGTCTTTGTATCTTGTGTGAAAAGTGTGTCCATGTGTGCAACGAGGTGATCGGGGACGATGCCATTGAGATCGAATATGGAGGCTATAAATCTCGCATCATTCCCAAAGATGCGCCAACGCTCGATTGTACCTTTTGTGGCGAATGTATCGCGGTATGTCCCGTAGGCGCACTTATTAGCAGCGACTTCAAATACACTTCCAACGCATGGGAGCTTGGAAGAGTCCCTGCAGCATGCGCGCACTGTAGCGCAGCTTGTCATCTCTATTACGAGACGAAGCACGCCTCTATCGAAAATCCAGAACCAAAGATCTATCGAGTCAAAAACGAGTTCGAGTTCGAGACCCTCTGTGGCGCCGGACGTTTTGGATTCGATTTTGAAAATAGAGCCCAAAAGGATGAGGCGGCTTTTGGAAGAGCTCTGGAAGCTTTCGAAAAAGCCGATACGATACGCTTTAGCTCCTTCATCACCAACGAAGAGGCCTTTATCCTTCAAAAACTTAAAGAACAAAAAGGCTACAAGCTTGTCAACGAGGAGGCGAAAGCCTATCAAA
>JALWZJ010000109.1 GCA_027002625.1 Campylobacterales bacterium | reverse complement strand
TTGCAGTTTCTCCAGATGGCACAGAACAAAGCCAAGGTCGCCAGTGCACTTATCGACGATAAAAAAGAGCGATTCATTCTCTCCAATACCGCATTTTTGTCGGATGTGTCCAAAGTAATCCTTTCTCAATACGCCAAGGAGCAGCAGATCGCCTTTGAAGTGGAGAAGGATATCGCGCTCAACGCTTTGGATCTCATCGAACAGGAGTATCTGGGGACCGATTCGATAGCTGTGGCTATATTGATGTTCGATGCTTGGAATTTTGGTGAGAAGATGATAGAGCTTTTAAGAACTTTCAAAGAGCGCAAAACTGATGCGCAAGAGGCTCTCTATCTGGCCAGAGAGATCGTAAGCCTCGATGGGAATATCGTCAAAGAGCGGGGGGAGGATTCACCTCTGTCTGTTAGACTGGTCCGTTTTTGATCTTTAGCACTGAAAAAGCACCGAATTGATACAATTATAAAAAACTTAGGAGATGATATGGAGGAGTTTTTAAGCAAAGCCAAACGAAGTGCCGCAGAGCTTGTGAGACTACAAAGCGGCCAAAAAAAGCGCATCCTACACCAAATGGCAAATCTCATAGAAGATAATATGAAAGAAATCTTGGAAGCCAATGCTTTGGATATGGAGCAAGCTGAGATCAACAATCTCTCACCGGCTCTCAAAGATAGACTCTATCTCGATGAAAAGCGTATCCTTGCCATGGCACGCTCCGTGCATGAAATAGCCGAGCTCAAAGAACCGGTAGGAAGAGTCCTTGATGGTTGGGTGCTGGACAATGGTCTGCGGGTCGAAAAGGTGAGCATCCCCATCGGTGTGATCGGTATCATCTACGAGTCACGTCCCAACGTCACCAGTGACGCGGCGGCTTTGTGTTTTAAATCGGGCAATGTCGCCATCCTCAAAGGTGGCAAGGAATCGATGCACTCCAACGAAGCCATCGCCAAAATATTGCAAGAAGTCCTCGCAGCCAACGGCTTGCCAAAAGAGGTAATCTCCCTACTGCCAGATTATAGCCGAGAGGGTGTAGCGAAGCTCATCAAGATGGATAGATACGTGGATCTCATCATCCCACGCGGCGGCGAGGCGCTGATACGCTACGTGAGCGAAAACGCCACGGTCCCCGTGGTCAAGCACGACAAGGGGCTCTGTCACACTTACATCGACAAGGATGCGGATTTTGACAAAGCGATCAAGATCGCCGTCAACGCCAAAGTGCAGCGTCCAGGAGTCTGCAACGCCATGGAGACGCTGCTGGTGGACTACGCTATAAAAGATGAGATCCTCCTGCCACTCTATGAAGCCTTCAAACCCTACATGACCACACTCAAAGGATGTGTGCTCACGCGTGAGGTGATCGATGTGGAGGAGGCTACTGAAGAGGACTACGATACAGAGTATCTCGAAAACATCCTCTCTATCAAGGTAGTGGATGGCGTAGAGGGTGCCATCGAGCATATCCGCCGCTACGGCAGCGGCCATAGCGAAACGATCGTGACGGAAAACTATACCACCGCCGAGAAGTTCATGAACGAGATAGACGCCGCCTGCGTCTATGTCAACGCTTCTACCAGATTTACCGATGGTGGGGTCTTTGGCTTTGGCGCAGAAGTGGGGATCTCTACCAACAAACTCCATGCCAGAGGGCCTATGGGCATCAACGATCTGACCACCTACAAATACAAAATCTATGGAGAGGGGCAAATACGAGAGTAGTTTTCCACACATCTTCCACACTCTTCTTTGTAGACTTACACAAAGGAGAGTGTGATGGATAGAAGAAAATTCCTCCAAACTTCAGCGGCCTTCGGGCTCATAGCGATGCTGCCGGCAAGTGCCAAAGAGGGGGTGGGTGAGCAAAAACCTACCGTGGCGCTGATCGGCACCCAGTTTGATCTGCATATCAAAAAGACTTGGGTCAATATCTCTGGTAAACCAGTGCTTGCCAACACCGTCAACGATATGCTCCCGGCACCCACGTTGCGCTGGAAAAAGGGTGATGTGGTGACGCTGCGCGTCACCAACCATCTGGACGAGCCCACCAGCCTCCACTGGCATGGGATCATCCTCCCCTTTACGATGGATGGCGTGCCGGGTGTGAGTTTCCCTGGCATCATGCCGGGCGAGACCTTCGTCTATCGCTTCAAAGTGCAGCAGACCGGCACCTACTGGTACCACTCCCACACAGGCTTTCAGGAGCAAACAGGCCTGCATGGAGCCATCGTCATCGATGACGACATCGCACTGGACGCAGATCGCGACTATGTGGTGGCTTTGTATGACTGGAGCGATGAAGACCCGGATACCATCTATCGCCATCTCAAACTCCAGAGTGACTACTACAACTACCACAAGCGCACGATCTTCGATTTTACGGCCGAAGTGCGTCGCTGGGGCCTCACGGAGGCTCTGCAGCGTCGCGCCATGTGGAACAGAATGCGCATGGACGATCGCGATATCGCCGATGTGACAGGGGCCACCTATACCTACTGCATCAACGATTTGCAAAAGCATTTTTATGCACGACCCGGCGAGAAGGTGCGATTGCGTTTTATCAACCAGTCCGCTATGACGCATTTCGATGTGCGCATTCCTGGTCACAAGATGCGCGTCATCGCCGCTGACGGTGTGGCGGTGAAGCCGGTGGAGGTAGACGATATCCGTATCGCCGTAGCAGAGAGTTACGACGTGATCGTGGTGCCAAAGGGCGATACGCTCATCTATGCAGAGGATATGGGGCGTAGCGGCAAGGTCTATGCGAAATTGGGACCAAGTGTTTCCGCAAACGTCCCGCTGCCAGAACCGTACCCCTACGAGCCGCTGACGATGGTGGATATGGGGATGGGAGGTATGAAGATGCGCGGGATGAAGTGTGGCGGTGCGATGCACACTATGGAGCCGGCATTACCAAAGCCTATCCCCAAAACGGCACTTCCCAAAAAAGAGGGGATAGCATGGACGATGCATGCCATGAATCCGCAATACCGCTTGGATGACCCTGGAGTGGGGCTACGAAGCGTGAAGCGAAAGGTTCTCACCTATGCCGATCTCGAAACTCCGGGGCTCGAAAATCGCTATCCAGATCGCGAGATCGTGATGTATCTAACTGGCAATATGGAGCGCTACATCTGGGCTATCAACGGGATTCCCTACTATGAGTCTGAACCCCTGGAGTTTCGCTACGGTGAGCGGCTGCGTGTGACATTTATCAACGATACGATGATGAACCACCCGATGCATTTGCATGGTATGTGGAGTGATCTGGAAATTGGGGACAAAATAGTGCGCAAACATACCATCAACGTCCAGCCGGGAAGTAAGGTGAGCCTGCGCATCGATGTGGACGCTACGGGTAGATGGGTCTACCACTGCCATCTGCTCTACCATATGGGCGGGATGTTTCGCGAAGTAAAGGTGCTATCATGAAAAATCTGCTTTTTATGTCGATTTTTGCCATCGCTCTCTTTGCCGGTGGCGGGGATGTGCTGCGCTATCAGGTGCTTTTCGATCGATTCGAACTACAAAAGAGTGGCACGAAGGTGTGGGATGTGAGAGCATACGTAGGCTACGATGCCAATAAACTCTATATTTATAGCGAAGGGGAGGATAGCAGCTGGCAAAATGAGCTGGTCCTCTCTCATGCTATATCGCCCTTTTGGGATATACAAGCAGGGATCGAGGTAGATTATGAGGAGAGGAGCAAGAGCTTCGGTGAGATCACACTCTCAGGGCTCGCTCCCTACTGGATAGAGACGCGTACGAAGCTGCTCTTTGGCCAGGGAGCCGTGGGGGTGGACTTTGATTTTGAGTATGATACGCTCTTTACACAAAGGCTTGTCCTAACTTCCAGGATAGAGAGTAGGTGGATGAGCAAGAGTATCGAGGATATAGGTATGGGTGGGGGACTAAACTACATAGAGACCGGCTTTCGACTTCGCTATGAAATACGCCGTGAGTTTGCACCCTATATCGGTGTCAGTTTTACGAAAAACTTCGGCCAGACAAAGCAGTTGGTGGGGGAGCAGAGCGAGAGTTCACTACTGGTGGGTGTGCGCTTTTGGTTTTAGCTAAAAGCGATGCGAAACGTGATGGATCTATCGACAAGTCGCACATCGTAATGAAATCCATACTTTTCGCATACACTTTTGACGATACTTAGACCTATACCAAATCCTCCGGTGCTCCTGTCGGCACGCCTGTAGCGTTCGAAGAGGGTATGGAGGTTTTTGGGAGCTTTTCCTTCGAAGAGATTGGAAATTTGCAAAGTGCAACCTTGCAAAGAGATGGTGACGGTAGAGCGGGCTGGTGCATATTTGATGGCATTGTCGATGAGGTTTTTGATCAGCAGCTCCATCTCTTTGGGATCGGCTTCGATGGTGCATGAGGCAAGACTCTTTTTGACATTGAGCTCTTTTTGCTCGATCGCCAGTGCGAAGAGCTCCACGAGCTCTTCTATTGTTTGGGCGATATCGATCTTTTGCGTCGTCTCTTCGCTACCGAAATTAAGATAGGTGAGATCTTCGTAGATTTTGGAGATGCGCAAAGCGCTCATTTTGGTGATTTTGGCGTAGCGGCTGGAGTCTTTGATCTTGCTTAGAGCCAGCATCATGGCAGTGACGGGTGTGTTGAGCTCGTGGGTGCTATCTTTGATGAAGCGATCGAGCTCTTCGATGCCGCGCTTCATGGGTTCCAAAAAGAGTCTACCAAGATACCATCCTACACCTAATAGCAAAAGGAATGAGATGAGCGCTATGAGCACGTTTTTATAAAGAATTTGCCTTTTTTGCTCTGCATAGGAGCAGTCGCGCACGATGATGATATCGATCCCCAAGTGTCCTTTGGCGGCTTTGCTGGTGTAGTATGCGCATCCATTTTGTATAAAAAAGCCTATGCGTCGCGGTATCTGCGTAGAAAAATTATCCTGCAGAATATTACCTTGGGAATCTATGAGCCGGTATTGTGTTTTCGTATCGATAAAGAAGGATTTGCCAAGCATCTGGGCATCTATGGCACGAAAAGCGATGGTGGTGGCTTGGTCGTGGAGCTTGGTTGTGGTATACTCTTGGAGTTTTTGGACTTCCATCTTGTATAACAGAAGTGTAAAAGCAGCGATAGTGAGTATCGTAGCCGCGAAATAGACCAGCAAAAAGCGCCGAAGTGCTCGCTTTTCAAGGAAGGATAAATTCATATCCGATCCCTCGAACAGTGCGGATAGCTTCGCCGAAATGTCCGCGCAGCATCTTGATGTAGGTACGAATCGTTGCGTCGGTGGGGATTTCCTCCCATATGTTTGCTATGAGCTCCTCTTTAGTTATGGTGCGATTGGGATGGGTGAAGAAGTAGTGGAGTAGCTGCGTCTCTTTGGTAGAGAGGTTGATAGGCTCTTCATCTTTGATGAGTAGCTTTTTGTCCGGATAAAAACGGATATCACCAAGAGCGAAACTCTTTTGATCGAGGCCATATATTTTGATGAGGTGTTCGAGCCTTGCATCGAGCTCATCGAATTCGAAGGGTTTCTTGATATAGTCGTCCGCTCCTATGGCAAATCCCTCTTTGACATCTTTAGCCGTATTAAGTGAAGTGATGAAAATGGCAGGTGTATTGATCTTTTGCTCTCGCAAAAGCCGTAAAAGCTCAAAGCCTTTGATGCCGGGGACGTTGATATCGAGGAGCAAGATGTCGAAATGCTCTTGTTGGATGCGCTCGTATGCATCTTCGCCGTCACTGCTAAGCACCACTTCGAATCCATACTCTTGCAGATGCTCTTGCACCAGATCACCGAGGAAAATGTCGTCTTCAAGTAGGAGTATTTTCATTGTTTTATCCACAGCAACTTTTTTTGGCCAATTTCTCACGCACGAGGTGATAGAGTATCAAGATCCATAAAAGCGCTGCACTGGCCATCGTGAGGATGCCGGCGTGTTCGTCGATATGGACTATTGCTTTGACATCCACTCCGGCAAAGATCCAATCGAGTACTATCCCAAAAATGATGGAGCCTATCGCTATGGTGGCAAGGTAGATGCCGACACTCTTGGCGCCGAGCATCTTTTTGACCACGCTGATGGTGACGGTGTTGGTAGCGGGGCCTGCCGTGAGAAAGACGAAGGCAGCTCCTGCACTCACGCCATGGAGCATCAAAGCCGCCGCTATAGGGAGTGAAGCCGTGGCGCATACATACATCGGTACTGCAATCGCTACTGCCAAAAGGTATGAAAGCCACGCTTTGTCTGCCAGGTATGCCGAGAGGTCTTCAGGAATAGCCACACTGATGAGAGCACCTATAACCAGACCCCAAAAAAGAGGCTTGGCGATATCCCCAAGGAGCGTGATAAATCCGTAGCGTAGGGCGTTGATGAATGAAAAGCGCTGCTTGGGCGCGTCACTCCCGCACGAGCAGCCATCATCACTGCAGCTTTGTGCAAATGAGGTTGTGATAGGTTTGGTTCCAAACGTTACTTTAGCAGGTGAGGCATTTGTGGATACTTGGCCAAAGAGGGGAGTCTGGGGCCTTGGAGTATCGAGCCTATTGACCAAGAGCCCGGCAATGATAGCAATGATGGTGGAGGTGAGGATGCGGTAGATGGTAAAGAGCCAGCCAAACATTCCGTATGTGGCCAATATCGAATCAATCCCGGTAATGGGTGTGGAGATGAGAAAGCTCAGCACCGCACCTTTGCTGGCACCTTGCTTTTGGAGGCTCGTAGCCAAGGGGATCACACCGCACGAACACACGGGAATAGGGATGCCAAAGAGAGTGGCTTTGATCACCGATGCCGTATCGTCCTTGCCAAGATGCTTTTTGATAAAGCTATCGGGCACTATTTCGTGGAGTATCCCAGCTATGAGAAGTCCAAGGAGTATGAATGGTGCCATAGCGTAGGTAAGCTCTATGAGTGCTTGCAAAAAATCCATTGTCTCGCCTTGAATATATTATAAATTCGTTATATAATGAAAGTGTGATATAAAAATACTTGATAGTTACTGAGACAAAAGAGATAGATTTGGGAAAAAGGGTAGTTTTGGAAAAGTTGGTACGGGTGGCGAAAGCTTTGGCGGACGAGAAGAGATTGGAAGTTCTGGCCCTGATTGCGCAACAGGGCGATGTCTGCGTCTGTGAAGTGAGCGACACGTTGGATATCTCACAGCCACTCGCTTCCAAATATCTCAAGCAGCTTCGCGATGCCGGAATCGTACAGGTGTCTAAGCAGGGGAGATGGAGCATCTACTCTCTTGGCGATACCACACTCATCGAGCCTTTTTTGGAGCGTTTACGCAACTACCCATTGCCACCAGTGCAGAGGTGTGCGCGATGCTAAAAGCTTTTGTGCGTCTGCTACTCATCGCATCCATGGCTTTTCATGCCTTACATGCATACTATATGGATCATAGCGATGAGAGTGTGGCGCACTACGTCCAAGAGACACAAAGCATCGCGACACAAGAGAACTGTATATGTACCTTGCATCACTTCTTTCATATTCCCTATATTGTAGAGCGTGTATCGTTTTTGGACACACACTCCTTTGAAAAATCCGTAGCCTCACTCCCCTTGACTTTCCACTTTTTCGATCTTGCTTTTTCCATCCTCAAGCCTCCTCGCACATAACTCCATCTATCCATTCAAAATCCATTCGTAAGGAGTTGCAATGCGAAAGACCACTTTGGTCACGATACTGTTTTGTCTGTCACTGTTTGGTAGAGATTTTCGTAGTTTTGAAAAAGAGGTACTCTCCAGTGCTTTAGAGCTCAAAATCGAAGCTTTGAGGCAGGAGATGGAGAGTATCAAGACAAAACTACCACTCTATGATAAGCCAATCGAACTGGAGCTTTTTGCTTCCGAGTATAAAGAGCGTACATATGAAGCTGGCGGATCGGTGGGAATAAAGATACCGATACTTCTCAATGAAAAAGAGTTGCGTGCGATCGCTACGGCACGGCATAAACGTGGTCGGTTGTTGGTACGCTACGCAAAGGCCAAATTTTTGAAACAACTGGAATTGCTCTATACCGATTATGTCTATACAGCAAAAAAGGAAAAGATAGCTATGCAAAACGTAGCTTTGGCTCAAAAATTGCTCCATCTGGTGCAACAACGCTACAAAGCGAGAGCCACTACAAAAAAGGATCTTCTTAGATCACAGGCGGTTGTACTCGAAGCGAAGAAAGAAGTACTTCAAGTGCGCAGAGATAGAAAAAGAGCTCGTATGGCTCTGCAAAGCTTCGCACAAAAAGAGATAGATTGTACGCCAAAGTTTCTCTATGATACTTTCGATGAGAAAAAGAGTATAGGGACGCTGCCGTTTCGTATATTGGAATTGGTGATAAAAGAGGCTATCTATCGAAAGAGAAATGTATCCAAAAAGCTGTGTCGTATCGATTTTGTGCTGGAGTATGAAAAAGAGCCGGACCAAGATATCTACCGAGCCGGTGTGACGATTCCTTTTGTAAATACCAAAATGGTGCAACAACAAAAGCGTCTGGCAATCATGCAAGAGCGTGCCTTGAAGCTAAAACTTAGCAAAAATCGCTACAAACTCGCTATGCAGCTGGATACTCTCAAGCAAAATGCAAAACTCTTACAATCTGAAATTGAGGGGTCTCGTGCGTTGCTCTCCCAAGAGAGAGAGGCTCTTCGTCTGATTGTCAGAAGCTATGAGCTACAAGCCGCTACCATCACGGAGCTCTTGCAAGCACGCCAATCTTTATTGAAGGCGCAGCACGCCCTACTGCAATCTCAATATGAATTACAAAAACGAATCATTCAAATACGTTTCATCCAAGGAGAATACGATGATTAAGAAAATCTTTTTTTTATCGTTTTTGACTCTGATAGCTTCTGCGCAGATAGTCGTGGAAAAAGTGCGCCAAGAGTCTATGGGCTATATCTATCACACAAGTGCCGAAGTGATCGAGCTGGGCAGTGTACGCTATGAGGTAACAGTACCTGTGGATGCGGTAATCGAGCGATATTTTGTCAAAGAGGGAGAGAAGGTAGTCAAAAATCAAAAGATAGCGATAGTTAGATCACAAACGATCGCAAATTGGAGTAGCCAATATTTGGCCAAAAAAAAGGAGCTTTTCTCTTTGCAAAAACGCTACGATCAAGCCCTCAAGCTCTATAAAGATCGCCTAATGACGCTACAAGACTTTGAAAATATTCGCACCAAACTCGCCAGAATCAAAAGTGAAGTTGCAGAGCTTGAAAACAAGCTTGAGATCGTAGGCCTCACACATGTTACGAAGCCCATATCTCAATTTACTCTCCACGCACTCTCAGATGGACGAATCGACAAAATTTTGGTCTCTCCCAAAAGCAGTATAGCGGCAAATACTCCTATTGTTTCCATTATGCGTACCCAAGGGGCATCACTTTTGGCCTATCTTCCTATAGATATCGCTTTGTCTTTGCATCGGCCAAAAGCACTCTTCACTCTTGCCAAAGCCACCTATCCTGTGGAGTTTATACATGTGATGCCAAAAGTGGACAAAGAGACGATGCAGGCTCGTGCACTCTTCGCATTGCCAAAAGATGCGAAAGTGTTGGTCGGAGCATATGGAGACTGCTCCTTGCAGTTGGCACCCTTTTCAAAAAAGATTTTTGTTCGTCGCAGTGCATTGACGATGCTCTTGGGTAGTTGGATCGTATTTGTCCAAGAGAATAAAGAGTATGAGCCAAGAGCCGTGGATATTGAAGATTTTTGGGGCGAGTGGGCGATAGTACGAGGTCTTGAGCCTGGTGAAAAGTATGTGAGTAAAGGTGTCTACATCCTCAAATCGCGCCTTCTTAAAAAGATGATAGGAGAGGAGGAATGAGACGGCTTTATGAAATTTTTATCCAATATCGTTTTTTGATATTGGCCTTTTTTGCGATTTTGGCGATTTTGGGATATAGGGCTTACAAGGAGATTCCTGTAGATGCCTTCCCCGATATCACGCCAAAGCAGGTGATCATCTACACAGAAAGTCCCGGTAATCCTCCCCAGATGATAGAAAAGCTCATCACATACCCGATAGAGTCCTCGATGGCGGGACTTCCTGGGGTCAAGCTCATTATGTCCAACTCCATTTTTGGACTTTCCTATGTATCGATATTCTTCGATGACAAATATGATATCTATTTTTTGCGTCAATTGGTAAGTGAAAGACTTGCGAACGTGGATATTCCCAAAGAGCTTGGCAAGCCGACTCTTGGTCCCAACACCACCGGACTTGGTCAAGTCTTTTGGTATGTGATAGAAGATTCGACGAAAAAGTACTCTTTGGCAAAACTGCGAGAGATACAAGAGTATGTAGTGGCACCACTTCTTAAATCGATCGATGGCGTAGAAGAGGTGGTGAGCTGGGGCGGTTTTGAAAAGCAGTACGAAGTACAAGTCGATCCTAAAAAGCTGCAAGCTGTAGGGGTGACATATGAGGATGTGATAAAGGCTTTGCAGCGTACCAATATCAGTGCCGGGGGCCAATATATCGCTATGAACAAAGAGCAGTACATTATCCGAGGTGCAGGCTTTTACAAAAATCTGGATCAAATCGCCCACACCGTCATCAAATCCCATGGTATCAAGAGTGTGACGGTAGCGGACGTGGCCAAAGTGGTAGAGGGCAGGGCTCCAAGATTTGGTGCCGTTACGATCGACGGCCAGGAGAGGATGTTTGGGATGGTGCTGCAGCGAAGCGCTACCAACGCGGCAAAGGTGGTGGAGCGTATCAAACGAAAGCTTCCCCAAATAGAGCAGGCACTTCCTAAGGGTGTGCATATCCGTCCTATCTACGATAGAAGTGAGATCACCAAAAAAGCGGTGCATACTATGACAAGTGCGCTCATAAGTGGTGCGGTGCTGGTGATTGTGGTACTTTTGCTTTTTATGTTCGAGCTTCGCAGTGCCTTTATAGTAGTACTCTCGTTGCCGATCTCTTTGCTTCTTGCCTTTTTGGCCATGCGCTACTTTGGTATAAGTGCGAATCTCATGAGCCTCAGCGGCCTTGCCATCGCTATCGGTATGATCGTAGATGCTACGATCGTGGTGGTAGAGAACGCTTTTCGGCTTTTGCACGCTACCAAAGAGGACAAAAGGACCATTATCGCACAAGCTACTGCGAGTGTGACGAAACCTGTGATTTTTGCCATATTTATTATCATCGCGGTTTTTTCACCATTACTTTGGCTTGGAGGGTTGGCAGGCAAGCTCTATGCGCCTATGGCTATCGATATTATTTTCGTGATGATCGCTTCTATACTGGTAGCGCTCGTGCTCGTACCGGTCTTGGCCTATTTGCTTCTTAAGCCCACCAAAAGAGCGGAGAGTCCTTTGATAGGCTTTATCAAAAAGCTCTATGTTCCCGTTTTGGAGTTTGTATTGCGCTATCCCAAGACGATCGTGGCGACCTCTTTTGCTATATTTGTTTTTTTAGCAGTTTTTGTCGGTAGCCAGGGTAGGGAGTTTATGCCAAAACTCAATGAAGAGTCGATCATGTATCGAGTCATCGCAATTCCTGGCACTGCACTTGAGCAAAGCGTTGAGCTAAGTAAGCAGCTCGAACACTTTATCAAAGCAAATTTCGAGGAAGCGAAGTCTGTTTTGGCGATGATTGGAAGAAGCGAAAAGGGAGAGACGGCGGGCACCAACTATATGGAAATTTTGGTAGATGTGAAAGAGGGTGTCGATACCAAAGCTTTGGAAGAGAAAATGACAAAAAAGCTCCAAGAGCGCTTCGATTATGTGCAGTTCGTACCTACACAACCTATTGCTATGCGTATCGAAGAGCTTTTAGAAGGTGTCAAGGCAGAACTCGCTATCAAAATATATGGATCCGATCAGCGGATTTTGGGAGATTTAGCCAAAAAAGTGGAAGCTTTGCTACACAAGGTCAAAGGGCTCAAAAGCAGTGAGATAGAATCACAGCTGGGCCAAGCACAGATCATCATCGAGCCAAACTACAACAAGATGGCACGAATGGGAATCAAAGCTCAAGAGATTATGAATGTGGTGCGCCATGTGGTGGGTGAGGAGCCAGTAAGCGTCAAGTTCGAAGGAGTGAAGAAGTTTCCAATCGTGGTCAAAGTGGCCCATGCGAGGGAGAGTATAGAAAATCTCGAAAATCTCTTGATACGCTCCAATAGTGGAGCCGTAGCGAGACTCAAGGATGTGGCCGATATTCGCATCCAGCAAGGTCCCTCTTTTATCAAGCGTGAAAACCTCTCACGCTACATCGTCATAAGCTTCGATGTTGAAGGCAGGGATATCGCTTCTTTTGTCGAAGAGGCAGATGGTTTGATACGCAAAAAAGTAGAGCTTCCTACCGGATATTATTATCAGTGGGCAGGGGATTTTAAAAATATGCAAGAAGCGACGAAGCGTCTGGCGTTTATCATCCCTTCGATTGTGGGGATAGTCTTTTTGCTGCTTTATACAGCCTTTGGCAGTGTGAAAAAATCGATCATCATCCTTTTAGGTGTGCCTTTGGGACTCATCGGTGCTTTTGCGGCACTCTTGATAGCCGACATCTACCTTTCCATCGCTGCAATCATCGGCTTTATCGTGATTTTTGCCATCGCTATTCTCAACGGTATCGTGCTTGTGAGTTTCATAGAAGAGATCGCTCAAAAGTTTACACATGTAAAAATTCCTGATCTGGTCAAAGAGGCGACACTGCTACGTCTAAGACCCGTACTCATGACGGCTGCGACCACTTTTTTTGGTATCGTCCCTCTTCTTTTTGCCAAAGGTGTGGGAAGCGAGATCCAGTACCCTTTGGCGGTGGTGGTGACTGGAGGGATAGTGACTTCTACGTCCGTGACACTGGTAGTGCTGCCTGCACTCTATCTACTTTTTTATCGCAAAGAGTCCTAAGGACTCTTTGTGTATAATGGCAAAAACGAAAAGGAACGGTATGACTCTTCCCAATTGTCCAAAATGTGGCAGTCTCTATGTCTATGAAGATGGCGAACTTTTGGTGTGTCCCGAATGTGGATATGAGTTCAGTGCCGATGAGGCGAACGACCAAGAAGAGGGGCTCGTGGTCATCGATGCACACGGCAATCGCCTTGCAGATGGGGATACCGTCATCGTCATCAAGGACCTCAAGGTCAAAGGTGCCAGTGGCGCCATCAAAGCGGGCACCAAAGTCAAAAATATCCGTCTTTGTGAAGGGGACCACAATATCGACTGTAAAGTGCCGGGATTTGGCGCAATGAAGCTCAAAAGCGAGTTTGTCAAGAAAACATGACGGTTCTACGGATAGAGCATCTGAGCTTTGGATACTCTAAAGAGAGATTGATTTTTGAAGATTTCAATCTCGTAGTCCATAAAGGAGAGGTGGTCTCTATTGTTGGCCCCAGTGGAGTGGGTAAAAGTACACTTTTCGAGCTGATCGCCGGATTTTTGAAGCCGCTTGCTGGTTCCATCTGGGTCGATCGCTTCTCCAGTATCTTTCAAGACCCCTATACCTCGTTTCACCCAAGCTATACCATCTTGGATCAGATTGCCGAGGTATGTTCTATCGAGGGGATAGAGGAGGTGGCATCCCAGATGGATATCGATCCGACACTTTTGCAGAAGCTTCCCCATGAGCTCTCAGGTGGTCAGCTCCAGCGCTGCTCGATACTTAGAGCCATACAGATGGGGCCAAAGCTTCTTTTGGCCGACGAGCCCACCAGTGCACTGGACAACGTGACGAGCTTGAAAGTGATGAAACTGCTGCTGAGCTATCTTGACAGGGTGGGGATACTGCTCATCACCCACGATATGGATTTGGCCAAATGGTGCAGCGACCGTGTCGTCAAGCTGGGCACAGAGTCTGGCGCTGCTCCTCAAGTTCTTTTTGCATCCGATCTCGAAGCTCTTTGAGCCACTCTTTTTTGGGGTCCGGATAGAAGCTTGGCAGGTATTTGACTTTGATGGGGCCGGGGTTTAGCTCCAACTTTTTGCTATCAAATCGTGCGCGGGCGCAGACGATGAGGACCGGCTGGACTTTGAGATGGAGTTTGTCGGCGATGATCTTGGCTCCTGGCTTGAAAGGGAGCAGCTTGTCCCCACGTGCTCGGGTGCCCTCTGGAAAGATAGCGATGGTTTTTACCTTACTTTTCTCTTTGGACTCTTTGAGTAGATGCACCAAAGACTTTCTATCCTCACGGTCGAGTCGGATATTGTCGGGCAGTTTGAGAAGCAGACCGAAAAATGGGGTATCGAAGAGCTCCTTTTTGGCGATCCAGACCAGATCCTTGGGGTAGGCCGCTTCGATGACCGGGATATCTATGAGGCTGGAGTGGTTCATGATGATCATTTTCGCTTCTGGATCGGGTGAGCCTTCGATGATGAGAGGAATACCCAAAAGTTTCAAGATGGCTTTGGTGTAGAAAAGCTTGATCTTCTTGTAGTGCTTTTTAGGAAAAAGCAAAAAAGTCAAAATGTTGAGGGTCACCAAAGTGGTGATGACCACAGCAGCATACAAGCCTTTAATCTTTGCAAATATCTTCATTTTTGACCCATCCTATCTTGTCGTTGGAGAGTTTGATCTTGGCGTATCCATCCACTTCATTGAGTTTCAAAAATATTCTGGACTCCGGCAAGACCTCGAAAGCGGTGCTGTTGCGAGTGGGGAGAATATAGATGCGACTGTTCTTTTTGACACAAATTTTTTGCAAAGGTACGAGCATATAGCCCACATAGACTGCCATCCCAACTCCCATCAAAAAGGCAAGAAAGCTTCTTTTGAAGATACCGACGAGCAAAAGAGTGGCTCCCAAAAGGCCAAGAGTTACCAATTTGACAAGATGGTATTTGTCTTCGGTGGGCTTGATATCCGATTGGGTACTGACGGTTTCATCTTTGACGTGTATGTCGAAGCGAAGAGTGCGAAACTCTCGTGCGTCGGTATCGAAGTAGCTAAAAGCGAGCTGTGAAAGGGTGGCTGGGATGATGGCGTAGTAGATGGCAGTAGCTCGAGGGAAAGAGAGATTGAGCTCTTTTATCTCCTCTTTTTTTGCCCATGGCAGGTGAAAGTCCTCTATATTGCCCAAAATGGAGGAGAGTTTCATCACTACGAGATTGTAGTTGGCATTGTATTGGACCTCTTCGTGTTTGAGTAGTTGAAGCCTTTTGGCCAAAACATTGCAAAAGTCCTGTGGGGCTTTGAGGGGTGTGGCCTGC
>JALWZJ010000108.1 GCA_027002625.1 Campylobacterales bacterium | reverse complement strand
TTTACTGCGACTACAACGAGTACAAAGCCTTCTTGCACTCCCACAGCTATACCGGCAACGCACTGGCTTGTGCCGCAGCCAACGCCACTTTGGATATCTTCGAGAGCGAAGGAGTGCTGGAGAAAAACCGCATCAAAGCCGACTATATCGCCAAGAAGATGGAGCGTTTTTGGGAGCTACCGAATATCGAAGATGTGCGCCAAAGAGGAATGATAGCGGTGGTGGAGCTACGAGGATACGACCCAAAAGAGCGTATAGGACTCAAGATCAATCAAGAGTGCCTCAGGCGTGGAGTCTTTTTGCGGCCTCTTGGTGGTGTGGTCTACTTCATGCCGCCATATATTATCAGTTTCGAACAGATCGACGAGGTGCTGGATACTCTGTATGACGTAGTGAAGGATCTGGTATGAAATCTCCTCATGTGCCGGTACTTTTAAATGAGGTACTCCATACTTTCAAGGATACAAAAGGCTGGATAGTGGACTGTACGCTGGGCTATGGAGGTCATAGCGAAGCGCTTTTGCGTGCCAATCCCCAGATCGAGATCTTCGGCATCGATCAGGACCAAGAGGCGATCGAGTTTTCCAAAAAAAGGCTGGCTTCTTATGGTGATCGAGTGCGGATAGAGAAAGGTCGATACAGCCAAAAGATCGTCGAGGCTTTGGAGCGGCTGCCTATCAAGGGGGTGTTGGCCGATATCGGAGTCTCTTCTTTGCAACTGGACAAAAAGGAGCGAGGATTTGGACTACAGAGCGAGACACTCGATATGCGTATGGACCAAAATGCAAGCCTCAGTGCCTACGATGTGGTCAACTCCTACGATGAGGAGCGTTTGGCCAAGATCTTTAAGGAGTATGGCGAAATCTCGCAGGCCAGAAGGTTGGCCAAAGCGGTAGTGGAGCACCGCCCTATCCAAAGCGCCAAGGAGCTGGCGGCCATAGCCCAAAAGGTACTGCCCAAAAAGGGGCATATCCATCCAGCCACCACCATGTTCCAAGCGATCCGCATAGAGGTCAATCAAGAGCTCGAAGAGCTCACCAAACTTTTGGATGCACTGGAGCGCTACCAGCCATCGGGAGCGAAGGTGGCGATCATCACCTTTCACTCACTGGAGGATCGTATCGTAAAAAACCGCTTCAAGGAGTGGGCCAAAAAGTGTATCTGCCCGCCAGAGGCGATGAAGTGCGAGTGTGGAGGCGACAACGCTTTGGGGCGGATCCTCACCAAAAAGCCGATCACTGCCACCAAGGAGGAGATCGCCCAAAATCCAAGAGCAAGAAGTGCCAAGATGCGACTATTTCAGTTCAAGGAGCGAGAGTGAAAGAGGAGAGAAAAGAGCTGCTCGGTGCTTTCGAAGAGGCTGGCTCTTCCGGTCTGGAGCTCAAAGATCTCGTGGTGACCATACTTGTGGTGGCTATCATTTTTGCACTCATTGTTCCCAAGATCTATCTAAGCAACGAGATCTACTACAAAAGCCGAAATATCAACAAGCTGCTCGATGACTACGAGATCCTCAAAGAGGAGCATCGCCTGCTCAAGCAAAAACTCGAGTATGTGCAGTTTAAAAATCAGGTCCTTGGAACTATATTTTGATACGTAAATTTTTGGAATTCGCCATCGAAAAGTCGGCGCTCAACCACACGCTACTCATTTTGATCTTCATCCTCTCTGTCTTTGCCTATCAAAACATCCCAAAAGAGATCTTTCCACCAATTACACTGGACAAGATCCTCATCAGCGGCGGATACGCGGGAGCCAGTGCCGAGACACTGGACAAGATGGTGGTCCAAAATATCGAGGAGGAGCTCAAAAACGTCCACGATCTGGGTGATATCGACGCCATCGTCAAAAACGGCAGATTCACCATCGTCTCCGATATCAAAAGAGGAGCGAACCAGCTGCTGGTGCTCAACGATGTCAAAGACCGTATCGCCAAGGTCAAAAAGGATCTACCTCCCGATATGGACGAGCCCATAGCCACTATTCTCAAAAAGAGCTTTCCTCTCGTACTTATCGCCATCTCTTCGAGCAAAGGTGATCTTAAAACGATGTTGCAGATCGCCGACCAGCTCAAAAGCGATCTAAGCTCCATCAAGGATCTGAGCGACATAGAGATCAGAGGATGGCAAGAGGATGAGCTGAGGATCTCGCTGCTTAAAGATCGGATCGATACCCTGGAGCTCTCGCTACCGGCTGTGGCTTCTGCGATCTCCAATCTCTCCAATATCTTCCCCATCGGCAGTATCAAAGCCAAAGGGGAGCACTTTTTCCTCACCACCCAAAACGGCAAGAAAACAAAAGAGGAGCTGGAGCGAACAATACTTCGATTTGGCCAAAAACGGGTGCTATTGGGCCAGATCGCCAAAGTGGAGTTTGGCCTCAGCGAGCCTACCATGCTCTCCCACTTCAACGGCAAGCCAAACATCTCCATCAACGTCACCAAGACAAAAGAGGGCAACGCCATAGAGCTGGTACGGCGGATCAAGAAGCTTTTGGCCCGCTATCAAGAGCGTTACCCAGGCTTCGAGCTCAAGGTCTATACCGATACCTCCGTCTGGATCAGAAACCGGCTCAATACCGTTACCTCCAATCTCTTTTTAGGGCTTTTGCTGGTCTTTGGGGCGCTGATGCTCACAGTCGACTGGCGCATCGCTGTGGTGGTGGGTATGGGGATACCCCTGAGCTTCATGGTAGGGCTCATCTCTTTGGAGCTTTTGGGCTATAGTCTCAATATGCTCTCTTTGTTTGGCGCCTTAATAGCTTTGGGGATGCTGGTGGACGAAGCGATCGTGGTGGCCGAAAACATTTATCGCCATCTTGAAAACGGAGACGATCCCAAAACGGCGGCCATCAACGGAGCTTTGGAGATGTTTCCAGCAGTAATGACGGCGACTTCGACCACCATTTTCGCCTTTTTGCCGCTGGTGATCATCAGTGGAGAGATGGGCAATTTTATCAGGATCTTGCCGGTAGTAATCTCGATACTGCTGCTAAGCTCCCTGTTCGAAGCTTTCTATTTTTTGCCGCTGCATGCCAAGGATATCTTGAAAGTATCGCCCAAAAAAAGGCACAATCGATCCCTATGGCAGTGGCTTTCGCACCACTACATGAGGATTTTGGGGTTTTTGCTCAGATACAGACGTATCGCCGCCGTGCTACTTGTGGGTGGGGTGCTTGTAGGGACCTTTGTACTCCTTCGCCATACCAAATTCCAGCTCTTTCCCTCTTTCGATACCACTCAGATCTATGTGACTGGACGGGTCAATGTCAATTACGACCTCAACCAAACCCAGCAAGCTATCGCCCCTTTGGAGCGAGCGATACTCAAAAATATCAAATCCGATGAGGTACGCTCCGTCACTACGATTGTCGGGATGAAGCTCGATGCCAAAAACAACGCCCAGATGGGTGAGAATCTCTTTCATATCTTCATCAATCTCCATGAGCTCAAGCCCCAAAATTTCGTGGATCGCTATATCACGCCTCTTTTTTCTTTCGAGTACGATAGCTCCGATATGCTAAGAAGCCGAAGTGCCAAAGAGATCGCCAAAGATATCCAAAAAATTGTAGAGCGCTACCGCAAGCCGCCCTTCGAGGAGCTCAATGTCATCGTCCCTCAAGCGGGCGTGGTCAAAAGCGATGTGGAGATCAGTCTGGAGTACACGGATGCCAAGCAGGTACTCAAAGCCATAGAGCTACTTGAAAAGAGTTTGGCCAAAATAGATGGGGTCTACAATATCACCGACGACGCCAAAGAAGGAGAAAAGGAGCTCAAGCTCATCCTCAACGACTATGCCGAGAGGCTCGGTATCACCGAGGGGTATCTGGCGTCGTATCTGCGTAGTCTCTATCTCGATGCGGAAGTGGACAAGATGTTCAAAGATGGTAAACTGCTCTATATTCGTCTGCGTTCCGTGGATAAAGACGACCCAACATCTTTGGAAAATCTCTTGATCGATGTGCCAAACAGCGCTCAAAAGGTGCTTCTTGGAGATATCGCCTCGTTTCATCCGATACGCCATTTCTACGACATCATCAAAGAAAACGGCAAAAAGATCCGCACCGTCTACGCTTCGCTGGACAAAAAAAAGATCACCTCGGCAGAGCTGTATAAAAAGCTGGCTCCCGTTTTGGCCAAGATCCGTCAGATGGGGGTGGGGGTCAAGATCAAAGGGGAGCAAAAGGAGAACCAAAAGCTGATGCGAGAGATCGTGCGAGCCTTCATCATAGCGATCTTTCTCATCTTCGCCGCTCTTGTGTGGATGTTCAATAGCGTGCTCTACTCACTTATCGTACTCAGTGTCATCCCTCTTTCGCTTTTTGGAGTGCTGGTAGGCAATCTCATCATGGGACTCAATCTCACGATGCCAGGACTTCTTGGGGTCGTAGGGCTCGCTGGCGTGGTGGTCAACGATGGGCTGATTATGCTCGATTTTATCAAAGGGTGTCACACGATCCCCTGTCTTCTCAAGCGGGCGGCTCTACGGGTGCGGCCGATCCTGCTTACCTCCATCACTACGGTACTGGGGCTTTCTACCCTTATTTTTTTTGCCAGTGGACAGAGCCTGATCTTGCAGCCTATGGCGGTGACATTGGGATTTGGGATAGCGTGGGCGACGATCATAAATCTTTTTTTGGTCCCTCTGCTATTTGCCCAACTCAAGAAATTTC
>JALWZJ010000107.1 GCA_027002625.1 Campylobacterales bacterium | reverse complement strand
CTACTCGCAGTCTGCCATATTTGTCTTTGTTGGCGTTGGGATATTCTATTTTTTTCTTGATATCTTTGATGGTGACAAGGCCCTTGAGGCGCCCCTCCTCGTCGATGATAGGGAGCTTCTCTATCTTGTGCTCGTTCATTTTTTCCGCCGCCTCTTCGAGGGTGATGCCAGGCTTTGCCGTAATGAGGGGCATTTTGGTCATCACTTCGCTCACTTTTTTACTAAAATCTTTTTCAAATCGTAGATCTCTGTTGGTCAAGATCCCCAAAAGATGCATCTTCTCATCCACCACAGGCACACCACTGATCTTGTACTCGCTCATCAGCCGCTCTGCATCGGCCAAGGTGGCGTCGGGATGGACGTAGATTGGATCGATGATGATGCCAGACTCGCTCTTTTTGACCCGTTTGATCTCGGCTACCTGGGATGGGATATCCATATTTTTGTGGATGATCCCGATGCCACCGAGTCTGGCCATAGCGATGGCGGCTCTATGCTCTGTCACCGTATCCATCGCTGCAGAGACCAGCGGGATATTGAGAGGGACATTTTTGGTCAGCATCGTGCGCAGATCCACCTCTTTTGGTAAGACTTTGGAGTGTTTGGGCACCAACAACACATCTTCGAATGTCAAAGCTCGTTTTCGTATTCTCATCATTAGCTCCTTATAGCTCGTTCCAGACTGCTCGCTCCATCGAACACCGCTTGCTCGTCAAAGGCCTTGCCGATCAGCTGCAATCCTACAGGCAAACCCTCGGCTTCATCCACCGGTAGACTCAATGCCGGCAGACCTGCAAGATTGACACCGATTGTATAGACATCACTCAGATACATTTGCAGCGGCGTCTTCATCGCTCCAAACTCGAAAGCCACATCGGGAGCGACGGGGGAGAGGATCAGATCCACCTGCTCGAAGGCCTTGTCGTATTCGTCTTTGATCAGGTGTCTCGCTTTTTGGGCTTTGAGATAGTAGGCGTCGTAGTAGCCACTGGAGAGCACGAATGTGCCAAGCAGTATCCGGCGCTTCACCTCCTCGCCGAATCCTTCGCTTCTGGTCTTTTTGTACATCTCTTTGAGGTTACCAGCCTCTGCTCTATATCCGTAGCGCACCCCGTCATAGCGGCTGAGGTTGGTGCTCGCTTCTGCCATCGCCGTGATGTAGTAGGAGGCGATATCGTACTTTGCGTCCATCAAAGCGATCTCCACGATCTCGTGACCCTGGGCTTTAAGGGCTTCGATCGCTTTGTCGTAGGCCCTCTGCACTGCAGCGCTCGCATCTTTGATGTAGTTTGGCACGATGCCGATACGAAGCTTTCTATCGGGATCGGGAGTGATGGGAGTGTGCTCGATCGGTGCGCTGGTGCTGTCCTTTGAATCGTGGCCTGCTATGATGTTGTACAAAAGCGCGGCATCTTCTACGTTTTGGGTCATGGGACCGATCTGATCGAGGCTACTGCCGTATGCCGCCAATCCATATCTGCTCACTCTGCCGTATGTTGGCTTCATCCCCACGATCCCACAAAAAGCGGCCGGCTGGCGGATACTACCACCTGTATCGCTCCCAAGAGCTGCGATGGCGATCCCAGCAGCCACTGCCGCCGCACTTCCACCACTGCTGCCTCCTGGGACCCTACTCGGATCTTTTGGATTGAGAGTCTTGCCATAGTAGCTGGTCTCGGTAGAGCTTCCCATAGCAAACTCGTCCATATTGGTCCGGCCAAAAGGAGCGAGGCCTGCCGCTTTGAGCTTGGCGATCACCGTAGCATCATAGGGAGCTACGTAGCCTTGCAAAATCTTGCTGGCACACGTCACCTCCCAGCCATCTACTTGGATATTGTCTTTGATGGCAATAGGCACCCCTTCGCCCGATTCATCCAACGCGATATAGGCGTTGAGCTCTTTTTGCTCCTGGGCCTTTTTGGCCAAATCCTGCTTGAGAGCTGCCAGCTCCTCCTTTGGAAGCTCCAAAGCCTGCTTTAGTGTTATCAACCTCTCCTCCTTCTGATTTCAAATATTCCAGCTGCCACCAATACTACAAAAAAGAGTATCGCCCCTACAACTGCTTGCCAAGGTACCGGCTTAGCGAAGTCCATCCACCACCTTTTGGCACCGCTCGCACAAACACTCTTCGCACTCAGACTTGTATTTCCAACATCTTGGGCATTTATGCTTGGTGGCTCTTCGTATCGCAAATTTATCACCATCTATCTCAAATTTACCCAGCTCCTCGCCACCAATGCCTCTATCTACGCCACTGACAATGAACCAATCTTCTCGCTCTGTCGGCGGCAAAGCCAAAATCTTGGCGCTATCGGTGTCGATCACCAGCTCCAGGGAGCTTTTTACTTTTTTGGCTTTTTTGAGACTATCCACGATCTCGTTGAAGCGGCCTCTGGCCTCCAGCATATACTCCTCGTCCAGCTCGTTTTGGATAGAGGGCAAATGCTCTATCACAAAATCGAAGATACTCTCTTTGCCATTTTTGAGTACTTTTGGCGCGTGCTCCACGATCTCATCTGCGGTGTAGGTGAGCACCGGTGCGACGAGTCCTAACATCGCCTTGGCGATCAAGGCCATGGCGCTTTGGCTGGCACGTCTGTGAGGATCCTCTTTGGCGTCGCAATAGAGTCTATCTTTGCACACATCAAGATAGATACCACTAAACTCGTTGACGATGAAGTGGTTGAGCGCCGCGAAACCTTTGGAAAATTCATAAGAGGCGAAACTTCGTTCCACCTCCCCAAAGACCTTCGCCGCTTTGGCCAAAATCCAGCGATCGAGCACGCCAAACTCTTCCACGATCTCTTCCAGATCGTCGATATTGGCCAGCATGAAGCGAAAGGTGTTGCGAAGTTTTCTATATTGCTCGGCGGTCTGTTTGAGGATGTTGTCGCTGATTTTCAGATCACTTTGATAATCGCTCATCGCTACCCAAAGGCGCAGTATCTCCACTCCATACTTCTTGGCCACATCCATAGGCGCTACCACATTGCCCTTGGATTTGCTCATCTTCTCACCTTTTTCATCCACCGTAAATCCATGGGTGAGGATCGCTTTGAAGGGAGCTCTTTTTTCGATGGCGCTACTGACAAGAAGCGAGCTTTGGAACCATCCTCTGTGCTGATCGCTCCCCTCCAGGTAAAGATCGGCCGGATAGTTGCCAGCGTCGTAGCGGCGGGACTTGAGCACGGCGTACCATGTGGAGCCACTATCAAACCAGACATCGAGGATATCCATCACCTTTTCGAGCTCTTTTGGATCATACCCGCTTCCAGGATACAAAAGCTCCTCGATACTGAGGCTATACCACGCATCACTGCCCATCCGCTCGAAGATCATAGCCACATAGTTGAGCACTTTTTCATCGAATATTACCTCGCCTGTCTTTTTATTTCTAAAAAAGGCGATGGGCACGCCCCAGTCTCTTTGGCGACTGATACACCAGTCGGGTCTGTTTTCGATCATGCTGCGAAGGCGGTTGCGCCCCCATTCGGGATAGAAGGTGGTCTTCTCCACCTCTTCCAAAGCGATCTGGCGCAGCGTCTTTTGCAGATCTTTTGGTGCTTTGTCCACGGCGATGAACCACTGCTTGGTGGCTCGAAAGATGATGGGCTTGTGGGTCCGCCAGCAGTGGGGATAGGAGTGCTTGATATCCTCTCTTTTAAGCAGCGCATCGCCCAAAAGCTCCAAAATCTTCTCGTTGGCCTCAAAGACGTTCATCCCCACAAACTCTTCGGGCAAGAGCCCCTCTCGTACGATCGTCTCGTCGTAGCGCCCGCTGTCATCCACCGGCATCAACACTTCCAGATCGTACTTAAGTCCCACTCTATAGTCATCCTCCCCATGGCCCGGAGCGGTATGTACCGCACCCGTACCACTTTCCGTGGTGACATGAGAGCCCAGTACTATGCGGCTTGGGCGTTTGTTGAGAGGGTTGATGGCGTGGAGATTTTCGAGTTCTCTTGGATCGATGGTACGCTCGATATCTCCTTGGACGATCCCCTTTTCCTTGAGCTCTTCATACAGATCTTTGGCCACGATATAGCCGTCGCTTGTGAGCACATACTCGATATCGGGACTGAGAGCGATTCCGGTGTTGGCCGGCAGCGTCCATGGGGTGGTGGTCCAAATGACGATACTGGCCTCGCCAAACTTTTGCTTGGCATCTTTGGCCAAAGGAAAGGCCACGTAAATAGAGGGCGATACTTTATCCTCGTACTCCACCTCGGCCTCGGCCAGTGCGGTCTTGGCCGCCCAGCTCCAGTAGACCGGCTTGCTGCGCTCTACCAAAAGCCCCTCTTTGGCTATCTCGCAAAGGGCTCTATAGATATCGGCCTCAAAAGCGAAATCCATCGTGAGGTAAGGTTTCTCCCAATCGGCAATGACACCAAGATTTTTGAACTCCTCTTTTTGGATATCGACGAATTTGGCGGCATGCTCACGGCAAAGCTCTCTGATCTTGGTCTTTGGCAGCTGCTCTTTTTTGGCGGTGCCAAGCTTCTTTTCCACCTGCTGCTCGATAGGAAGCCCATGGCAGTCCCATCCGGGCGTGAAGCGCACCGCTTTGTTTTCAAAATAGTTGAATTTGACGATAATGTCTTTGAGGATTTTGTTGAGGGCGTGGCCGATATGGATATGGCCGTTGGCATAGGGAGGGCCATCGTGCAGCGTAAAAAGAGGCTTGCCCTCTCGATTTTTTTTCATCTTCTCATAAACATTGGATTCGAACCATTTTTTGAAGCGTTTTGGTTCGTTTTGGGGGAGATTCCCTCGCATGGGAAATGTGGTCTTTGGCAAAAGCAGCGTCTGTTTATAATCCATCCATCCCTCTTTGCATACAATTTTTAGGACCCATTTTATTCAAAAAGTGGTTAAAAGCTTCTGAATATTTGATATAATCTTTCAATGCATCAAAGGAAAAGGCAATGAAAAACATCCTCATCTTCATCGGCCGGGAATTTTGTATCAACGAAGCTTTTGTAGAATATGCCAAGCGCGAGTGCCTCAAAACCCTCACCACCATCCATGCTATCGAATATCTCAGCGACAGAGACAAAAATCTTTTCCTCAAGATATCCTCGGCCGTGGAGGAGTACCAAAACGTGCTCGTCATAGCCTCCTACCACAGCTATCCTACCGCCAGTCGAGTGGTGGCTACGCTGCTGGAGGACAACCTGATAGCCCGTGAAGATATGCTCGTACCTTCCAAGGCTACGGAGATAGAGCCAAACTCCTTTTTGGTCCAGCACGACAACAGCACTATCAATGTGGTGCGAGCGAAAGTGGGTCAAAAGCTTCCCAAAATTTTGCTCTTTTCCCAAATGGAGAGTGCAGGGCTTTTTCTTTTCGATATGCAAAGCGAAGATATCATCCAAAAACTCATCCCTTTGGCCAAAAGTTACGAAGTGGAACTCATATTCACCAAAATCACCTATGAACTCCACCAAGCTCTGGTATACAACAAAAAGTTCGGCGATCTACCCATGTTCGTCCAAAACGCCAAGCTCTTGCTGCCCCAAAATCTTATCGTGGCCAGAAACCTTTTCGAATATCTCATAGAGCGCTTCAGTGCTTTGGGCAAGCAAGTGACCTTCGCCGAAAGCTGTACGGGCGGACTTTTGGCCTCCATGCTCACCAAAATCCCTGGCTCTTCCAATATCTTCCCAGGCTCTTTGGTCACCTACTCCAACGAAATCAAGCACGCATGGCTGGGAGTACGCAAAGAGACGCTCCAAGCTTTTGGAGCCGTCAGCGAAGAGACGGTAGAGGAGATGCTCTCAGGTGCTTTGCGAGTGAGCCAGGCCGACTACGCCATTGCCATCAGTGGCATCGCAGGCCCTGGAGGAGCTACACCCACAAAACCGGTAGGTACGGTAGTGATCGGTGCCAAAGGCAAAAACGCAGAGATCATCCGTACTTTGCACTTCCAAGGGGATCGCAACTACATCCAGTACCAAGCGGCTATGTATGGCGTGAAACTCCTTTTTGAAATAGCTCGTGAAGAGCTCTTCTAAAACTCTTGACAAAAAAAATTTTTTCGCTTATAATTTCACTCACATTCGCACAGGGAACACCCCAAAAGCGAAGGTTTGACCCCTTAGCTCAGCTGGTAGAGCAACTCCCTTTTAAGGAGTGGGCCGTTGGTTCGAATCCAACAGGGGTCACCACGGATGACCCCTTCATCTAGTGGCCAAGGATGCCACCCTTTCACGGTGGTCACAGGGGTTCAAATCCCCTAGGGGTCGCCACGACGGTCGCTTAGCTCAGTTGGTAGAGCGCTTGCCTTACAAGCAAGTGGTCAGTGGTTCGAGTCCACTAGCGACCACCACTTTGGAGCGGTAGTTCAGCTGGTTAGAATGCCGGCCTGTCACGCCGGAGGTCGCGGGTTCGAGTCCCGTCCGCTCCGCCATGTTATCCTCCAAATCTCTCGAACTGTATAAAAATCAATCACTCTCTTTTGTTGACTATCAATATTTTTTGTTACAATACTAAGAAATATTGATCAAAGGATCTTCTATGTCCTCCCCCAATCCCTTCTACCAACAGGCCAAAATTTATAATCTTAGTAAAAAAGAGGCTGATCTAATTTTACACTATGCACAAAAGCTCGGTCTCGATCCTTTGAGGATATTCGCCAACTCCTCCTTTTTCGATCAAATAGTGCAGACCTATCGTAAAGAGACTTTGGTGCCAGATGAGCGGATGTTGGAGGATATCAAAGAGAAACTGGGATTTCACAAACGTATCAAAACCCACCTCCAATCCACCAAAGAGATCCCGTTTGGCCAAAAGGGTAAGTTTTTGATCGATCGTTTCACCTCACTGCCTATCCAACTCGACAGAGTCACGGATACTTATACATTGTGGAAAGTCCTACCACACAGAGACGCCCATCTACTCCAAAAAGGAACGTCTGGAGATATAGTATTTGAAGAAAATTTTCTCATCGCGTATCGGTTCCCTGCCACGATCCAAGAAACGAGAGAAGATAGGGATACCAAAAGGATCAAGATCCCTCACACATCCAATCTCAAAGTCTTGGCACAACGGCGCTATCCGAGGGTGGAGTGTGATTTCGAAGGAGTGATACGCAAACAGGGATCACCCAGAGAAAACCCTTTTTATACTTGTAAATTATGCAATATTTCAGAAGGTGGAGCGAAAATCTGTCTCGATGCTCCAATATTCAAAGAACATGACAGTGTGATTTTACAATTTAAAATCAATCTGGAAAACATCGAGGCCGAATCGGTCGTCGAAGCCAAAATCGCTTTTGACGGAGATGGACAGTATGGTCTTAAATTTACAAACCTTGATAGTCATGCACGAGCGATTATAAAAAGATACGTACAATCTAAAATGAATCAGGACTCTTTATAATTTTTGACTGCAAATATCGCCATGCAAAAAATCTCGTAGTATCTTGGCATGATCGAACACCAGCTCCTGCCACGGGATCCGCTCCAGTGGCACGATATGGGCCACCTTGGCATCATCCGCACCTTTTGGAGTGCCTCGTGCGACACACTCGAAAGTGATGGAAACGGTATGAAATCTGGGATCTCTTTGGGGATCGCTGTAGACGTTGAAGAGCCTAACAATCCGCACATCCAGCCTCGTCTCCTCCTTCATCTCGCGCACCAAGGCATCCTCCACCCGCTCGCCAATCTCCACAAAACCTCCAGGCAACGCCCAGCCGTGGGGAGCGTTTTTGCGCTCAATGAGCACGATACCTTTAAAGCACTCATCCTCGAAAATCTTGATGATCCCATCCACCGCCACAAAGGGAGTGGAGGGTCGAAAAGGATATGTATACATCGCTTACCTTTGTAGAAGTTTTTTGAGTTCTTTGAGTGATCTGGTGTTGATGATATCGATCTTTTCGCACCACCCTCGCCTGGCCTGATTGACTCCATACTCCATATAATGCAGTGAAAAGAGATTGTGAGAGTCGGTATTGATCGCCATCTTCACTCCCATCTCCTTGGCCATTTTGGCGTGGATGTCGGTCAGATCCAGTCGCTCTGGCTGAGCGTTGATCTCCATGTGGATATTGTACTCCTTGGCTTTGGCCAAAATCCTCTCCATATCCAACTCCATAGGCTCTCGCATCCCGATCATTCGACCCGTAGGATGGGCCAGGATATTGACGTAGGGATTCTCGAAGGCTTTGAGGATCCTTTTGGTCTGCTGCTCTTTTGAAAGATTGAATTTATAATGCACGGCCACCAGTACCACATCCAGCTGGGAGAGCACCTTGTCACTCATATCCAAGCTCCCATCCTCCAAGATATCCACCTCCATCCCGGCAAGGATCGTGATCCCGTCGATCTTTTCGTCGATCCGCCGGATCTGCTCGATCTCTTCCAGCGCCCTCTTCTCGTCCAATCCCTTGGCTACCGTCAGACGCTGTGAGTGGTCGGTGATGGCGATATAGTCGTATCCAAGCTCCTTAGCGGCCATCGCCATCTCTTCGATACTATTCTTGCCGTCGCTGTATCTGGTGTGCATATGCAGATCGCCTCTGATATCACCCAGCTCCACCAGCTTTGGGAGTTTGCCAGCTTTGCAGGCCTCTATCTCTCCTCTGTTTTCTCTGAGTTCTGGCTCGATGTAGCAAAGCCCTACGGCCTTGTAGACCTCCTCCTCCGTCTTGCCAGCTATCCGCTCTTCACCTCGAAAGACCCCATACTCGTTCACCTTGAGCCCAAGCTCGATAGCGAGTTTTCTCACAGCGATATTGTGGTCTTTGGAGCCTGTAAAGTAGTGCAGAGCCGAGCCGTAGCTCTCATCCTCCACGCTTCGTAGATCCACTTGCAGATCGTTATTGAGGATGACAGTGGAGCGGGTGGAACCGGCCGAGACCACCTCTTTGATCTTGGGATATTTGACGAAGTGGCGGATCACTTCGCTAAAGTCCTTGGCGGTGGCCAAGATATCCAGATCTCCCACCGTCTCCTTCTTTCTTCGATAGCTTCCCGCCACCTCCAGATACGTCAGCTCGATCTGACGCAGATACCCAAGCAGATCCTCCACATACTCTTTGGCCTCGCTCCATTTGAATCGATGACCCGCCTTTTTGAGTAGACGAATGCCTTTTAGGATCTTTTGTACCAGTGTGGGGCCAAAGCCTGGCAGTTTCAGTATCTCTCCACTCTCGGCCGCACGACGCAGATCCTCCATCGACTGGATATGGAGCTTTTCATACAAGGTCCTGATCCGCTTTGGCCCAAGCCCTTCGATGGAGAGCATCTCCACCAGACTCGGTGGAATCTCCTCTTTCAGTGCTTCGAGCTTGGAGAATTTGCCAGTGGTGACGATCTCTTTGATATAAAGACTCAGATCGGTCCCGATTCCCGGCAGCTTGGTCAGATCGTACCCCTCCTTCACCAGCTCTTCCAGGCTCTTGCCGATGTTTTCCACCGTCCTTGCCGCATTGCGGTAGGCTCGCACCTTGAAAGGATTCTCCCCTTTGATCTCCAAAAGATCCGCATACTCATTGAACATCTTCGCAATTTCGGCATTGGTTATCGCCATTTTCGATCCTTATCGTGATTTGAGGTAGGCGCCATAGACCATGACCAGGATACCTCCTATAAGCATCCCATAAGCACCCTCACTACTCATCTGCACACACCCGACAGTAAAGCTATTGAACGCCGTCACCATAAGTCCCCACCCAAAGAGATAGAACAGCTCTCCTTTGCGACAGACTCTACACTTCATACCTTAACCCATTTTTTAGTACTATTATAATGATAAAGGAGTCATTTTGCAAAAAGCGAGCATCTTGCTACTCGAAGACGATATGAATCTGGGTGAGACGGTGCAAGAGTATCTCGAAGATCATGGCTATGAGGTAGATCATCTCCATACCTCCGATGAAGCGCTACAAAAAGCCTACGAGAAGCACTACGATCTGTTTTTGCTGGATGTGATGGTACCAGGGATCGATGGATTCGAACTACTCGAAAAGATTCGCTCCCATAGCGAAGCTCCCGCCATCTTCATCACGGCTCTTGATAGCGTCAAGGATCTGGAGAAGGGTTTCGCCAGCGGTGCGGACGACTATATCCGCAAGCCTTTCGAGCTAAAAGAGCTGCTACTACGTATCCAGACGCTGCTCAAGCGTCGCTTCGATACGACTCAAGAGATCATCTCCATAGACGAGCGAAGCCACTTCGATATCACCAGCTCCCAGCTCATAGTCCAAGGGCGTCCAGCCAATCTGGGCCACAAGGAGCTGAGACTCCTCAAGCTCTTTTTACAGCACCCCAACCAACCTCTCAGCCACGAAAAGATTTATGAAAGTGTATGGGACTACGACGAGACTCCCAGTGATATGGCGCTTCGCACCTATATAAAGAATCTTCGAAAATATCTGGGCAAAGAGCGAATACAAAGCATCAAACGCTATGGCTACAAGTTCGTTAAGTGAAAAAAAGAGCCTCTACAACTTTTTGGGGCTCTACATCTTTTTGACGCTGATCATACTGCTGCTGGCATCACTGATGTATTATCGCTTCCAAAAGGAATTGATGCTCAGCTCCCACCTCCCCGCCCTGCAAAACGACGCCAAAGAGGTGATCCATCGGATCCGGCAGATGCACGAGAGCCTGCTCGAAGACAACTACTACCCAAGATACTCCAGCTTTAAATCGGCCATCTACGATGCCGACTACGTAAAGATCTTTTCGCTGCTCAAAGGCGAGAGTGTGGATTTTCACAATGTTTTGTATAAAAGAGGCAGATTCATCTACTTCATCAAAGAGCCGGAGCGCTACTATTTGGGTACCAAATATGTGGTGATCGAAGTGCCGGACGACGAGCGCTGGATCTCCACTACGATCAAAAACATTCTCTTCTTTGGCTCTATATTTTTGCTCTTCATGGCCTTTTTGGGGTACTATTTGGCCAAACTCTTTTTGCGTCCTATGAAAAACTCCTTTACGTTACTCAACGACTTCATCAAAGACACTACCCATGAGCTCAACACTCCAGTAAGCACGATCCTCACCAATATCGAAACCATCGATAAAAGTAAGCTCGATCCAAAAGTGGCCAAAAAGCTTGGGCGTATCGAGATAGCCGCCCGCACCATCTCCACCATCTACAAAGACCTTGCCTATTTGCTGCTGCACGAAAAGCTCCCCTCCACCATCGAGCGTATCGATATGAACGAACTGTTGGCTCAGCGGATCGAATACTTCAAGACCCTGGCCCAAAGTAAGCGTATCCATATACGCTTTTCCAAATCTCCTTGCTATCTTCAAGCCGACCGCCAAAAGATGACCAGACTCATCGACAATCTCCTCTCCAACGCCATCAAATACAACAAAGTGGGCGGTACCATCCGAGTCGTTACTTTCCGTAATGGTTTTTTCATAGAAGATACTGGGGTAGGTATCCCCAAATCGAAACAGCAAGAGATCTTCGAGCGCTACAAGAGGCTGCAATCGAGCGAAGGAGGCTTTGGGATTGGCCTCAATATCGTCTATCTCATAGCCCAGGAGTTTGGCATACATATCGCTATAGACTCCAAACCCAATCAATTTACAAGGATCACCATCACATGGGACGAATAACTCTTATAACTCTTTTTTGCTACCTCACGCTTTTTGCCGCCGATCTCTTTGACAAAAAATGCGTGCCATGCCACCAAAAAAGGGGTGTGGGGCTCAAACCGATATTTTTCAACTATCTGCTCTACCACAGCAGCGAACGGCGCGTCAAAAGGGCTATGAAGGAGTTTTTGCTCCATCCAGATCCCAAAAAGAGTCTACTACCCAAAAAAGGCAAGATCTACCGCCACCACTTCGATCCAAAAACCTTGGACAAAGCGTTGGATATCTACTGGGATCGCTACAAAGTGATCGGCAAGATCAAGTAGTTCACGATAAGTTCACAATAATTGGGTACAATTTCGATACAAACCAGTAAAGGAGGCGATATGAGAAGAATCGCGACAATCGTTTTGGCAGCCCTTTTGGGTCTGAGTTTCGTAAGCACTGCAGCCTTTGCAGATGCGAACAAGGGACAGAAGATCTACCAGAAAAAACTCAAGAAGGTGTGTGGTTTCAACGGTGCGAAATTTGCGGCCAAACACACCCAAGACGAGTGGGAAGAGATCTATGAAGCTGGCAAGTTTGAAGACGAGATCCAAAAACTCTGCCCTAAATACAAAAAAGGGTATCTCAAGCCAAGCCAGCTCAAACATGTCTACGACTTTGCATACGAGTATGCAAGCGACAGCGGTAACGTACCAAGCTGTTAACAAATCTTAAAAGGAGGAAAAGATGAAAAAATTAGCAGTATTGACACTTGCAGCTGCGACTGCGGTAACTTTGATGGCGGCTGATGGAGCTGCTTTGTATAAAAAATGTGCCGGATGCCACGGTGCTCACGGTGAAAAGAAAGCCCTTGGCAAATCCGCTCCTATCAAAGGGTGGCCAAAAGAGAAGATCGTAGAGGCTCTCAAAGGCTATAAAGCGGGTACCAGAAACGTCTATGGTATGGGTGCTTTGATGAAAGCTCAAGTAGCAAGCTTGAGTGACGCGGATATCGAAGCGTTGGCGGACTACATCTCCAAGCAGTAACTTTTTGCGGCCCTTCGGCCGCAAAAACTATCTTACAAACTGACTTACCCACTGCACGATCTGAGGTGCAGACAAAGCTCCCGAGACTCTATCGAGCTCCCTTCCATGCAAAAAGGCTATCATCGTAGGAATCCCTCGTATACCAAAAGGTTGTGCCAGTTGTGGATACTCTTCGGTGTTAAGTTTGGCGAACCTGGCTTTGAGAGGAAACTCTCTTGCAGCCGCTTCGAAGTTTGGCGCCATCATCCGACATGGACCACACCAAGGAGCCCAAAAATCCACGATGACCGGGATGTCGTTTTTGGTGATCATCGCTTCGAAATTTGTAGGATTGAGCTCCACTGGATGGGTATCGAGTAGATTGTAGCCACATTTGCCGCAGTTGGCCTTGTTGTAGTGATCTTTTTTTGGCAGTCTATTGACGCTGAGACAATTTGGGCAGACGACATTGATCGT
This sequence comes from Campylobacterales bacterium, assembly GCA_027002625.1. GTDB lineage: Bacteria > Campylobacterota > Campylobacteria > Campylobacterales > Nitratiruptoraceae > Nitratiruptor. The sequence goes on along the minus strand of JALWZJ010000107.1, from coordinate 2,307 downwards.
TTCCATGCTCTCTCCTTTTTTCTTGCTATTATAGAGCTTTTTTGCTACAAGATATACTACCAAAGTTGCAAAGGAGAAGGATGAAAAGGATCTGGCTACTTCTACTGCCTGTCACACTTTTTGTCATAGCCTATTTGGCCAAACCCAAATCCACCACCCCTTCACAACCGGTCGCTTCGCACCAGACCCACTCCCTCTCTCTCAAATGTGCCAACTGCGTAGAAGAGTATATTTTCGAAGTGATCGAAAAGGGCTCCGATATCTTTCATTATCCAAGCGGCCCCATGCCAGCCCACACCGTCTCCACACAAGAGGCCAAGAAGATAGCGGCCTATCTCACCACCCTCCAAGGCCTCGAGCCTTCACATCCTGAGTGGGTGCAAGAGGGAAAAGTGCTCTTTTATGGCAACTGTGTAGGCTGCCACAGCAATGGAGGCAGAGGGAAACCTGGCTACTTTCCAGATCTGACCAGACGTCCTCTACTTGGACTGCAGAAGTTACGCTCAAAAGATTAGATTTGGTTATAATGAGAAAAAAGGAGTCGCGATGGATGATCTGGCCCTCAAAGCTCCCACTCCTCTTGGACGTATAGAGCCTCACCCCATAGTCAAGATATGGAAGCAAAAACGGCGCAAGAAAAAAGAGATGGAGGCCTACAAAAAACGGCGCAAAAGACCGAAAAAGGGTCATATCGATATTTATGTGTAGCTTTGCTATAATCAAATAAAAAAGGATCGCCATGGGAAAAGTCCTCATCATAGGAGCGGGTGGCGTGGGTCGGGTCGTGGCCCACAAATGTGCGCTCAATCCAGACACTTTCCAACACATCACCCTCGCAAGTCGTACATTGAGTAAATGCGAAGAGATCCGCGACGAGATCAAGGAAAAGTGGAACCGCGAGATCGACGTGGCCAGAGTGGACGCGGACAACGTCAACGAGCTCATCGACCTCATCCATCTGGTCAAACCCGATCTTGTGATCAATGTAGCTCTGCCTTACCAAGACCTCTCCATTATGGAGGCCTGTATGGAGACCAAGGTGGACTATCTCGATACGGCCAACTACGAGCATCCAGATACGGCCAAGTTCGAATATGGGCCCCAGTGGGCGCTGCACGAGCCATTTAAAGAGCGGGGCATCATGGCTTTGCTTGGCAGCGGTTTCGATCCAGGGGTCACCAACGTCTTCGTGGCCTACGCCCAAAAGCATTACTTCGACGAGATCCACTATATCGACATCCTCGACTGCAACGCCGGTGATCACGGCTACCCCTTCGCCACCAACTTCAACCCAGAGATCAATATCCGCGAAGTCAACTCCAAAGGTAGATATTGGGAAAACGGCAAATGGATAGAGACCGAGCCGATGGAGATCAAGATGGTATGGGACTATCCAGAAATAGGACCAAAAGAGAGCTATCTGCTCTACCACGAGGAGGAGGAGTCCTTGGTCAAACACATCAAAGGGCTCAAGCGAATCCGCTTTTGGATGACCTTTAGCGAAAGCTACCTGACACACTTGCGTGTGCTGGACAATGTAGGTATGACACGTATCGATCCTATCGAAGTGGATGGCTGCAAGGTTGTACCTTTGCACGTGCTCAAAGCGCTGCTGCCAGATCCTGCGAGCCTGGGAGCCAGGACCAAAGGCAAGACCAACATCGGCGTGGTGTGCGAGGGGATAAAGAATGGCAAACGGCGCAAGATCTATATCTACAACATCTGCGACCACCAAGAGGCCTATAAGGAGGTCTACAGCCAATGTGTGAGCTACACCACAGGGGTACCGGCGATGATCGGAGCGAAGATGATGCTCGAGCGCAAATGGTACAAGCCGGGTGTGTGGAACATGGAGCAGTTCGATCCAGATCCATTCATGGAAGAACTCAACCGCCAAGGACTGCCCTGGCATGTACTGGAGATGGATCCAAACGAAACGAGGGAGATAAAATGAAAAAATGGATACCGATAGCTTTGGTGCTTAGCATTGCGCTACACGCTGGATGGATGGATACACTGGGATCGATGGCCAAGGAGTACACCAATACGAGCGAGCGAAGCTCCATCACGGGTGACGAGACCCAAAGTGCCGTGAAGCAGGCTTTGGAGCTTGGCGTCAAAAAGGCCCTCTCCACCCTTGGCAAGGAAAATGGCTTTTACAAAAATCCACTGGTCAAGATCGGCCTACCCAAAAACGTACAAACGGCCGCTTCCACTCTACGAAAAGTTGGTATGGGCAAATATGTGGATCAGTTCGAGCTCTCCATGAACCGAGCCGCAGAGGAGGCGGTACCCCAAACGGCCGAG
>JALWZJ010000106.1 GCA_027002625.1 Campylobacterales bacterium | reverse complement strand
GCTTAGTCAGATCATTAGCAATGTCCCGGCCGCCATCGTGTTGGCCGATTTTACCAAGGATTGGAGAGCTTTGCTGTGGGGTGTGAGTGTGGGGGGCTATGGGGTGCTGTGGGGCTCTTTGGCTTCTCTTATCTCCTATCGACTTTTGGCCAAAGCTTACCCTACCGCGAAGTGGCGCTATTTGCTTCTTTTTTCACTGCTCAATTTCGCAGCTCTTTTTTTGGGTATCGCTCTTTTTTATTTGATTTTCGATAAAATTTGATATATACTGATAGTATATACCATTGGAGGTGGATGATGATCGCGAAACTTTTCAAAAACGGCAATTCCAAAGCTGTACGAATTCCAAAAGAGTTTTTAGATAGTGATGTGGAGATGGTCGAGATCAAAAAGGTAGGAAAAAAAATCGTTATCACGCCAAAAAAGAGCAGTATCGATGAACTGTTCGAAATGATCGAAAAGAACAAGGATATAACAAAAGATTTTTTAGATGAGAGATCTCAGCCGCTGCCACAAAAGAGAGAACTTTTTTGAAGCTCTATATGCTCGATACCAATATATGCTCCTATATCATCAAAGGAGTTGTTCCCAAAGAGAGGCTACTGCATAAAAAGATTGGAATTTCTACGATAGTGGCAAGTGAACTTCTTTATGGTGCGAAGAAAAAAGGCTCGAAAAAGCTTATTCGAATAGTGGATCTTTTCTTGGAGAGTTTCGAGATGTACGATTTTGACGAAAAAGCAGCCAAGGCGTATGGAAAAATACGGGTCGATCTGGAAAGAAGAGGGGAGATCATCGGAGCGTACGACTTGCAAATAGCGGCTCATGCCAAAAGCTTGAATGCCGTTTTGGTGACCAACAATAGCAAAGAATTTGAAAGAATCGAAGGGCTACGATTGGAAAATTGGATATGATTTATAAAGATCAAACCACTTTTTTTGTACAATAGATAAAACTTTTGCAAGGGATTGGTATGCAAAATATCGAAGAGATTTTAAAAGCGCATAAACTGACACTCGAAGACTACGAACATATCAAAAAGATTTTGGGGCGTGAGCCAAATCTGGTGGAGATAGGGATCTTTAGTGCTATGTGGAGCGAACACTGCTCTTATAAATCGAGCAAAAAGTACCTCAAAGGCTTTCCTACCGAAGCACCATGGGTGATCCAAGGGCCCGGAGAGAATGCCGGTGTGATCGATATCGGCGGTGATATGGCGGCGGTTTTTAAGATGGAGAGCCACAACCATCCAAGCTACATAGAACCCTACCAAGGAGCGGCGACGGGAGTGGGGGGAATTCTCAGGGATGTCTTTACCATGGGGGCTCGCCCAGTGGCCAATCTCAACGCTTTGCGATTTGGAGATGTCCAAAGAGATGACGATACGGGAGCCCATCAGCGCTACTTGGTGCGAGGTGTAGTGGCCGGGATCGGGGGATATGGTAACTGTGTGGGCGTGCCTACGATCGGTGGGGAGATGAGCTTCGAGTCCTGCTACAACGGCAACATCTTGGTCAACGCTTTTAGTCTGGGGCTTTGCAAAAAAGATGAGATCTTTTATGGAAGAGCCGAAGGTGTGGGCAATCCGGTGATCTATGTAGGCTCCAAGACAGGACGAGACGGGCTTGGAGGGGCCGTGATGAGCAGCGACAGTTTCACCGAAGAGACCAAAAAGCTGCGCCCGACGGTCCAAGTAGGCGATCCATTCACCGAAAAGCTGCTCCTGGAAGCTTGTATGGAGCTTTTCAAGACCGACTATGTGGTGGGTATCCAGGATATGGGAGCGGCGGGTCTCACATCCAGTAGCTTCGAGATGGCTGGACGTGCCGGCAGCGGGATGCGGCTCTGGCTGGATAGAGTGCCTATGAGAGAGGAGGGGATGACTCCTTATGAGCTGATGCTCTCCGAATCCCAAGAGCGTATGCTCATCTGCGCTAAAAAAGGCACTGAAGATAAAGTACTTGAGATCTTTCGCAAATGGGATCTGGATGCGGAGATCATAGGCGAAGTGACCGATACTGGGGTGATGGAGCTCTACTGGCACGGCGAGAAGGTGGCGGAAGTGCCGGTGGCTCCTGTGAGCGAGGAGGCTCCAGAGCTCGATCGTCCGACCAAGCGTCCAGACTATCTGGACTATATCAAAGAGACCAGTATCGACACCGTCCCCCATGTGGACAACCAGGAAGCTTTCGAAAAGCTGCTGGGCTCTTTGGAGGTGGTCAACAAGGCGTGGGTCTATGAGCAGTACGACTCCATGGTGCAGACCAATACCATCAAACATCCGGGCTCTTTGGATGCGAGTGTGATTCGGGTCAAAGAGACGGGTGCGGGGATCGCTATGAGCAGCAAGTGCAACCCAAGGCAGTGCTACATCGATCCAAAGGGTGGAGCGGCAGCTGCGGTGATGGCGGCTGGGCGCAACGTGGCGATGAGTGGAGCGAGGCCTCTGGCCATCACCGATTGCCTCAACTACGGTAATCCCGAAAATCCAGAAGTGATGTGGCAGTTCGCTCAAGGGACCGAGGGGATCAAAGAGGCGTGCAAAGCCTTGAACACTCCAGTGGTGAGCGGCAACGTCTCCCTCTACAACGAAACCAATGGCCAAAGCGTCTATCCTACACCAACCATCGCGATGGTTGGCGTGATCGAAGATGCCGGCAAATTCTTGCCCTCCGCTTTTCAAGAGATCAACGACGTTGTCTATATCGTCGGCGATACCGAAAAGGAGTTTGGAGGCAGCTTGTATCTCAAAGAGCTCTTTGGCAAAGTGGCTGGAGAGCTACCCAAGATCGACTATGAAAAAGAGAAGAAGCTATGGGATTTCGTGATCGAAGCCAATAAGCGAGGACTCCTAAAAGCCGCCAAAGATGTGGGCGTGGGTGGTATTGCCATCGCTTTGGCCAAAATGGCGGCTGTAGGGGACAAAGGATTTTTGGGCAATTTCTGCTTTGAAGATAGTAGAGAAATTTTCAGCGAGACCTTCAGCCGAGCTTTGGTGGAGATAGATCCCAAAAATATGCACGCTCTTGAGGAGCTGGCCAACGAGATCGGTATCCACGCCATCCCTCTTGGAACCATCGGAGGATCCAGATTTCAGCTATGTGAGATCGATATGGATATGAAGCGGCTCAAGGAGATCTATTTTGGTACCTTCGCCAAACAGATCGAGCGAGACCTCTAAAGGGTCTCTTTATAGCTGATGACGAAGCGAATGTTGGGAAATCTTTTTTTGAGCTCTTGAAGCTTTTTGAGAGTCTCCTCTTTTTGGGAGGCGATCACGTCGATATAGACTACTCGTTGCGATCGTGTTTCTACGATCTTTTCCACATGTACGGCTGTAATGGCCTCCAGACTCTCGTAGAGCCGCTCTTTTTCTATCTCGGCTGCCGTGGCTATGTAGAGTGGCAGAGCGATGATAGCCACCATCAGCAGCTTGATAGCCAAGGCTGCCGAAACGTACCGCTTGGAGGCAAATCCTAAAAGATAGAACATCGTACCTGCCGCAAAAAGAATGCCGGTGATATTGGTCAGATATAGGAGCATCGCATTGGAAAAGATCGACAGATCGCTCCATCCCAGCCCAATGCCGGCGACACACAGAGGCGGGATCAATGCCACGGCGATGGCTACACCCGCCAGACTCTCACCCACTTTTGGATTGGCGTAGCCGTATCCTGCGGCCAGTCCAGCCAGGATCGCCACACCAAGATCAAGAAGTGTGGGGTGGGTGCGTAGAGCCATCTGCTGGGTCATGTGGTGTAGAGGGATCCACTGGGTCAAAAGTGCGGAGATAGCCAGGCCAAAAAGGGTGGAGAAGAGGATCGTAAAAAGGCTCGGTTTGATGATGGAAAGATCGAAGCGGATCGTCCCCATGGCAAAAGAGAGCAAAGGGCCCATCAAAGGTGCCAGAATCATCGCACCTATGATGGTAGGAGCCGAATCTTGAAAGAGCCCGATCGCCGCCATCAATACACTGATAAAAAGCAAAAAAAGATAGGTACTGCCAAGCCTGGCGTTTTGTCGGATCTTTTGGAACATCTGGGCAAAGGCGGATTCGCTGGCGATGGGAAGAAGAGGCAGAGTGATTTTGGTATAAAAATCGATCATCTCCGGATCGGTAGGGATATGTTCGATCCGTATGCTCTCTTTTGGCTCTTCGCTGGCGCATCCTTGCCATCCGGTGTAGAGCTCGTAGGAGGTGGAGAGCCTTCTGATATGCAAGGAGTCGGTGGTATGGTGTGAGCCGTTGTAAGCGATGGCAAACTCCTGGGGAGAGCTCAAAGAGATCGTTTGTGCTTTTATCGTACCGATCCCTTTTGGAAGACCCCTCTTTTTGCGAAAGGCGAAGAAGAGACGTAGTTTCACCGCCTCCACGATGCTTTGAGGAGCGTAGAAGATCGTAGTGGCCCTTTGGCATAGATTTGGTGTGTCGCTAAAAAATGGCTCACGCAGTTTATGCATCAAAGCCTCTTCGGCAGCTTCGATCACAAAGGTGGCGGTTTGGAAAGTTTTGGTCTTGGTCTGGACCGTCACGGGAAAGAGGCGAAGAGAAGTGATGTTTTTGAGCAGAGACCACCAGATATGAAGCGCCGAGCTGCTCTCCAGCCAGCTCTCGTCTCCTATGACCGCTTTGCCAAGGAGAGCCTCCTCCTGGATCGCTACGATGTGCTGCGAGATCTTTGGTTTGTCGATCAAAAGATCCAGAGTCTCTTCGATGGTGGAGGGGATCTGGTAGGTGCTCTGGGCCAACGGATTTGCGTGATTGGGTAGCAGAAGTATCGAAACTCTGGCAAAACGCATCCGATAGAGCCAAGGTGCCAAAGAGCTATCTTTGGCCAAAACGACAAGCAGCGATCCATCCTCGAAGTCGCTGCGGTGTTTTTTGAACTCTTGTTTGATAGGGCTCAAACCTGTCTTTTCCCGTAGAAGGGGTGTGATCCGATCGATATCGAAGTCTCTTTCGTAGAGTAGGTATGTTTTGCTCATTACATCGCTTTTTGCTAAGTATATGCTAAAATCGATAAAAAAGACAAGGAGAGAGGATGAGAGTGGCCATGATGGGCAGTGGGGGCGATGCTCCGGGGATGAACCCAGCCATCAAGAGATTTGTGGAAGTTGCTTTTGAGATGGGGCACGAGCCCTACTTCATCTACGATGGGCTGGAGGGACTTATCGATGGCAAGATCTCCAAAGCCCACTACAAAGATGTAGCAGGGATCATCCATCGTGGAGGTGCCATCATCGGCTCATCCAGATCGAAGCGGTGGTACGAACAGCGGTATCGTAAAGAGGCGTACGAGAATCTGGCCAAAGAGGGGATCGAGGCGATACTCGTCATGGGAGGCGATGGTAGCTTTCGAGCGATGGATGTTTTTCGCAAAGAGTACGATGTAGGCTTCATAGGTATCCCTACCACCATAGACAACGATATCTACGGGACCGATCTGTGCTTAGGTGTGGATACTGCGCTCAACGTGATCCGAGACGCCGTGGACAAGATCCGAGATACCGCCTCCACCTTCGCCAGGGCTTTCGTCATCGAGACGATGGGCAGAGAGTGCGGCTACCTGGCGGCTGTGAGCGCCATCACGAGCGGGGCGGAGGTGTGTGTGATACCGGAAGTGGATTTCGATAAAGCCTTGGCTACCAAGATTTTGCGCCAAGAGATAGCCCACGGCAGGCGATACATCATAGCCATCGTGGCCGAAGGCACCAAGCGCACCCAAGAGATCGCAAGTTGGTTGGAAAAGGATATAGGAATGGAGACAAGAGTGACGGTACTCGGGCATATCCAGCGAGGAGGTAACCCGAGTGTCAAAGATAGGCTGCTTGGCTTTGGCTTTGCAGTAGAGGCCTTGGAAGCCCTCGCAAGAGGAGAAAAAGGACGGGTCGTAGTCTATAAAAATGGCAAATTTTCCACCATCTCTCTTTCTGAGGCCCTCAAGCCCTATGTAATCGATGAGGATATTTTGTCGATGTTGCATTTTTTGGATTGATTTAAAGGACAGAGATGAAAATCAATATTGATGATATAAAATGTGAAGAAATCGCGGTCATTTCAAACAATGCTAAAAAGGATAAAACAAATGCTTGTGCAGTTCTAAAGAACAAAGGATTTTATCAAGATTGGAAAACCTCACGATGTGTTCGTCAGGATGGACAGATTGTCGTAGTATATTATTCTACAAATCATAGATATGAATGTATTTGCATAGTCGAAAATTTTAGAAAAGAAAATAAAAATGCAATTTTTGATCTAAGGCTATTGATGGATTTGGAAAAGGTAAATTTAGCTGATAATTTTTCTTTAGATAATTTAAAAAAGCTAGGTTTTCCTAAAAACAATGGACCTGTAAATTATTGCTTGGATAGTTATGAAAAAATTTGTAATGAAATAAAAAAGATAATCAAAAGCTATCTCAATAGAGGACAACCAGAAAATGACTATCCTAAAAATCCTAACATAAATAATTATTCTCGAAATACGATCCTTTATGGCCCTCCAGGAACTGGGAAAACTTATGAAACTATAGCCCTTGCTTTGAAAATTATTGGAGAAAAAGAGAAAGTTGATATCGATATTCAAGAGATTTGGAAAAAAAACAGAATTACTCAAGTTGAAAGAAAAAAATTATTAAAAGTTTTTGAAGAATATAAAAACAATGGACAAATCGAGTTTGTCACTTTTCATCAAAGCTACTCTTATGAAGAGTTTGTCGAAGGTATCAAGCCTGATTTAGAAGAGGAAAATGAAAGTCTTTCGTATATTGTTGAGGATGGAGTTTTGAAAGAGATAGCACAAAAAGCATTGATAAATTTAAATAAAGAAAAAGTAAGTCAAAAGGAAGATTTTGATCAAATTTTGAATAGAGAAATTGTTGAAAAAGTTGTAAATGAAGAGAAATTGGAGATACCTTTAAAAAGAAAAAAGATTTATATTTATGATGTTACAAGTCGTTCGATTAAATTTGAAAAAGAAAATGGTGACAAAAGGCATTCTCTTGCTTTAAAAACATTGAGAAAAATGTATGAAGATGAAAATGTTGGTAATTATATTCATGGTGGTTTACAACCATATTATGAAGGTGTATTACAATATCTTTTGGATAAATCATCAAAAAATCAAAAAGAAGATCCTAAAAACTTCATTCTCATTATCGACGAAATCAACCGAGGCAATATCTCCAAAATCTTTGGCGAGCTTATTACGCTCATAGAAGAAAATAAACGAATTGGTGCAGATGAAGAACTCACAGTAACTTTGCCCTATAGCAAAGAGTCCTTTGGCATACCGAACAATCTTTATATCATCGGCACGATGAATACGGCTGATAGAAGCATAGCCCTTTTGGATACGGCGCTAAGACGTAGATTTGAGTTTGTAGAGATGATGCCAGATCCTGAACTTCTTGAAGAGGTGGATGGAGTAGATTTAAAAGAGTTGTTAAGCAAAATAAACGAAAGAATCAAATATCTCTACGATAGAGACCACACCATAGGACACTCATATTTTATGAATATCGAGAGTTTTAAAGATTTGCAAAATGCTTTTAGAAATAAAATTATTCCTCTTTTGCAAGAGTATTTCTATGGGGATTGGCAGAAAATACGCTTAGTTTTGGCTGACAATCAAATAAAAGATGAAAGTTTGCAGTTTATTAAAGAAATATCAAGCGATTATGCATCTTTATTTGGCGAAGATGGGGAGTTCTATGAAGAGAAAAAAATGTATAAAATAAACGAAGATGCTTTTAAAGAAAAGAATAGCTACATCAAGATCTATAAAAAGTTAGGCGATGACACTTCAAGTGATTGAGTATGAAGAGATAGACAAAAAAAAGATAGAAAAAATTGTAAAAAATACTCAAAAAGCTAAAAAAATTTTTAAAGAACTCGAAAAATTTGCCCAAGATAATGAAAATAGATTTTTGATCTACGCTCGAAGCGGCAGGCTAAAACCCCAAAACTATGTAGGCATCATCGAGACGAAAAGCGGCTTTGTAGTCGAGATTTTGCCAAAAACTGCAAAGAACGATGATAAAGAAGCTTCAAAATCTATTTTATTAAAAATGCTACGCTTCTATGACAAAAAGTTTCACCATTTTCAGCTTGCAAATCTCAAAACCAAAAAATTTCCTCTTTATGAGATTTTTATCTCGATGTTTTTGGATGAGATGGATAAGATTCGCAAAAGAGGTATCAAGCATGACTATATAACACAAGAGCAAAATCAAAGATTTCTCAAAGGCAAACTGAAACTCAGCGAACATATCCGACAAAACTTCGCTCATCAAGAGCGGTTTTTTGTAGCTCACGATGAATATCTGCCAAATAGAGTAGAAAATAAAATCCTCAAATCCACTCTTTTGAAACTCTTAAAAATAACAAAATCGATATCAAATCAACAAGGAATAAGAGAGTTTTTGTTCGTTTTGGATGAAGTGGAGCCAATTACCCACAATATTGCGCATGCGTTTTCTCGTATCAAAATAGATAGAACTATGGAGTACTATGCCAATGCTCTTGCTTGGGCGAAACTCTTTTTGATGGGAAAATCTTTTACACCTTACAAAGGAGAAAGCGTAGCTTTTGCGCTACTGTTTGATATGAATAAGGTATTTGAGCGGTATGTGGGGAGAGCGCTCAAAAAACAGTGCAAAAATGTAAAATTACAACACAGTAAATATTGCTTGTTCGATGAAGATTGTACCAAATTTCGTCTTAAGCCCGATATTGTCATCGATGATGGAGTGATTATAGCGGATGCCAAGTGGAAAATCATTGAAAGCGAAAAAGAGATCTCTCAAAATGATCTTTATCAGATATTTACATATGCGGCTAAATATGAAAATTGCGAGAAAGTTGTTCTTATCTATCCTAAAATAAATAATGACTTAAAAATCTCAAATAACTTCAGCATACGAGAGAAAAAAGATATCCTCTTCAAGACTTGCTTTGTGGATCTATCCAGTCCACAAATATGCTTGTCGCATATTTGTGCTCCTACTCAAAAATAAACTTGTCGGCAAATGCCGGCTCGAGCTCGTCTATCCACTGCGCCTTTTCATCGTATTTTGCAAAAAATGGGCGATCCACGAGTTCTGGATTTTTGGCTTGTAGCATCGATAGGACGAGTACTTTTTGGCCTTCTATTTCGCTGACACCACTGACGGCGATCTTGCCAGGGGCCGCGCTCATGCTGGGACCTCTGGCCGTGCGTGCAAGGCCGCTGACAGCTGAGATGGCGTCACGATAGATCTGCCAAGCCTCCACCAAAGGTACGCCAAAGTAGTGCTGCGCTCCCGTATCTCTGGCTATGAACATGTAGTAAGGGATCATCCCCAGTCTCACTTGCTCTCTCCACATCTTCGCCCATACATCGCTGCTGGCGTTGATATGGCGCAGGATCGGTGCTTGGGTACGGATGATGGCTCCTGTTTGTTGGATTCTTTTTATCGCCTCCTTGACCACATCGGTCTGGAGCTCTTTGTAATGGTTGAAGTGAGCCATGATAGCCAGATGGTATCCACTGTCCACTATCTTTTTGAAAAGCTCCATCAACTCGTCTGCGTCTTTGTCGCTGGTGAAGCGGTATGGCCAAAATCCCAAAGCTTTGGTACCGAAGCGAATGTTTTGCAGGTGAGGGATCTTCGCTTCCAAGATCGGCTCTACGTAACTTTTGAGCAGCTTCGTGCTCATGATGAGTGGATCGCCACCGGTAAAGATGAGATCGGTGATCTCGGGGTGTGCTTTGATATATTCGATGAGTAGTTCCACCTCTTTCATCGCAAATTTTAGCTCGTCTATACCAGTAAATTGCGGCCACCGAAAGCAAAAGCTACAATAAGCGTGACAGGTCTGGCCCTGCTTTGGGAAAAAGAGGATCGTCTCTTTGTATTTGTGCTGGCTTCCTGTGAGTTTTTTGCCATGGATCTCGGGGACGTTGGCCATCTGGTCGGCTGGATGGGGATTGAGGCTCATGCGTATTTCGTAGATCGCCTTTTTGAGCTCGGCCTCATCGCCACTTTGTATCAGTTTTTTGAGCCGCTCGTAATCTTTGGGCAGCAGCATCTCTTTGTGTGGAAAGATTAGACGAAAGATGGGGTCGTCTTTGTAGTGTGGCCAATCGATCAAAGAGGCTACATAGTTGTTGATCTTGAACGGAAAGACGAGTGCGGCCAGCTGTACGTCTTCGATATCCTCTTGGCTCATATACTGCTGCACTTGAGGTAGTTTGACAAAACTTTTTTGATTGTATGCTCTATATTCCACGAATCATAATTCCTTAAAATTTTTTGAAATTATACCACAAGAGGGCAGAGCCCTCAAGGATCAATGGGTATAGATCGTTTTGTCTTTGATTTTGAGCTCTTTTGTCAGATCGTAGACGATGGGGGTGCCTGTGGGGACTTCGATGGTGCGTACATCCTCTGGAGCGATATTTTCCAAAAACATGATGAGTGCCCGCAAGGAATTGCCATGGGCCGCTATCATGACGGTCTCGTAGACCAAGAGTGAGGGCACGATCTCTTCATAAAAGTACTCCATCACCCGCTCTCTGGTGTCTTTGAGAGATTCGCTCTTGGGTCGGTAGGGGAGATGGTCATATTTGGGATCTTTGGGGTAGCGCTCCTCGAAATCTGGCTCACTCTCTTCGATAGGAGGTGGAGGCGTATCGTAGCCTCGTCGCACGGCCAAGAAGAGCTCCTCGCCATATTTTGCTTTGACCTCGTCCTTGTTCTTGCCTTGCCAGTCGCCATAGTGACGCTCGTTGAGCTTCCAGCTGCGAAGCACGTCGATATGCTCCCAGTTGAGCTCTCGCAAAGCGATCTGTGCTGTATGGATGGCTCGCTTGAGATAGGAGGTGTAGCAAATGGCCGGGTAGAGCCCCGCCTCTTTGAGCAGCTCCCCAGCCCGCTTGGCCTCGGCCTCACCCTTTTGGCTCAGCTCCACGTCGATCCAGCCAGTGAAGAGATTTTTGGCGTTCCAGACACTTTGTCCATGACGTATGAGTATCAGCTTCATCTACATCCTTTCGGCGATATAGTCGGCAAGTTCGAGCAGCCTTCCAGCATAGCCAAACTCGTTGTCGTACCATGCCATCACCTTGACGGTTTTGCCGGCGATCACTTGAGTGGAGAGTCCATCTATGATAGAGGAGTGTGGGTTGTTGATCAGATCGGTGGAGACCACTTCATCGTAAGTGATCTCCAAGATACCTTTGAGCGGACCGTTCATATACTCTTCGAAAGCTCTATTCACATCCTCCACGCTCACCTCTTTGGCCAAATTGGCCACGATCTCGGTGATCGCCACATCGGGTACGGGGACACGCAGCGCCATGGCGTTCATCTTGCCCTCCAGGCTCGGGATCACTTTGGTGGTGGCGATAGCCGCTCCTGTAGTAGTTGGGATGATGTTGACCGCCGCCGCTCGTCCTCTTCGGTGTTTGCCCGGCTTTTTCTTGTCGATGGTCACCTGGCTGGAGGTGTAGGCGTGGACGGTGGTGACACTGGCGCTCTCTACGCCAAATTTCTCTTCGAGCACTTTCATCGCAGGAGCCAAGGAGTTGGTGGTGCATGAAGCGTTGGAGATCACCTCGTGCTTTGTGGTATCGAACCACTCTTGATTGACCCCCAGTACCACTGTCAGCTCCGCATCTTTGCTGGGAGCCGAGATGATCACCTTTTTGGCTCCTGCTGTGAGATGCTTCGCAGCTCCTGCTCTATCGGTGAAGTGGCCTGTACACTCCAGTACGATATCGATCCCTTTTTCTTTCCATGGAAGTTTTTCTGGGTCTCTTTCACTGACGATCTCTATTTTTTGCCCACCCACGGTCAAAGAGCTCTCGTCATACTCCACTTCGGCTGGGAATCTGCCGTGTACGGAGTCGAACTTGAGCATATAGGCCAGATCCTCTGGCGTCCCGCTACCGCCGTTTGCGATGACGATCTCTACGTTTTTGGGTCTATTTGTCACATAGTGCCATAGCACCATCTTCCCGATACGGCCCAGGCCGTTGATTGCTACTTTTTTCATGATCCCTCCTTTTTTGTGTGATTTTACCCGCTTTTGGATTAAAGATGAATAATCTCACCCTGCTTGACGATATGCACCCTCTTGTGCAGCCGCTCTTTGAGCGCGTTTTTAAAGACTCTTTGCTTCTCCTCCTCGCCATGTATCAAAAAGATGGTACGAGCATCTCGGACCTTGCCGGCCCACTCCAGGAGCTCTTGTTGATCTGCATGGGCCGAAAAGCCGTTGATGGTGTAGATCTTGGCTCGCACCACGATACGCTCGCCATAGATATCGATATATTTCGCTCCCTCGATGATTTGGCGCCCAAGCGTCCCTTTGGCCTGATACCCCACGAAGATGACGCTGTTTTTGGGATCCCAGATGCGGTGTTTGAAGTGATGCAAGATCCTCCCACCGTTACACATCCCACTGCCAGCGATGATGATGTTGCCGCTTTTTTGGTCGTTGATGCGCTTGGAGGCGTTGGTAGTGGTGGCGAAGTGCAGCTGCGGGAAGTCGAAGGGGTAGGGTTGATGCTTGCAATATTCCGAGAGGAGATATTTGTACTTTTCATACACCCTGGTAGCCTTGATCCCCATCGGAGAGTCGAGATAGACTTTGGCGTGGGGTGGAAGCTCATCATTTTTGCTCATCTCCTTGAAGATACACAGAAGCTGCTGGGTGCGCTCTATGGCAAAAGATGGGATGAGGACGTTGCCGCCTCTTTTGAGTGTCTCTATGACAGCATTTTTGAACTCCTTCACACTCTCTTCGTACCTCTTGTGGAGCCTATCGCCGTAGGTACTTTCGATAAAGAGATAGTCGGCGTTGGCCGGGTCTGTAGGAGGAGGGTTGAGGTGGATTTGTCGGTTGCCTAGATCTCCACTGAAAATCACCCGTTTATATAGCCCGTCCTCATTGTAGTCGATCTCCAAAAATGCCGAGCCTATGATATGCCCTGCATCTTTGTAGAGTACCTGCACTTTTGGAGAGAGTCTGATGCTTTGGCCATATTTGACCACTCGTCTGGGGAGTTTCAGTACAGCCTTGACATCGTGCTTGTCATACAGCGGCTTTTTGATCCGCTCCTCCTCTCCTCGTCTTTGTGCCTTCCGAAAGGCGGTCTCGAAATCCTCCTCCATCAGATGGGCTGTATCGAGTAGCACGATCTTCATGAGATCGAAAGTGGCCTGAGTGGCTATGATCTTGCCACGAAAACCCTGTTTGTACAGCAGGGGGATCCGACCCACATGATCCAGATGGCCGTGGGTGATTAGCAGATACTGGATCTCTTTTGGATCGAAGCCGAAGGGCTCGTAGTTTTTGTATTCGTCGAGCCCTTGGAACATTCCACAATCCACCAGCGCTTTCGTCCCGTCGTCGAACTTGAGGTAGTGGCACGATCCCGTCACCACCTCCGCCGCACCGTAGCTGATCTCTATGGTCATTTCTCCATCTCCGCCACATCTTTGATGATTTTAAGCACACTATCTGGGTTGAGGCTCATCGACTCTATCCCGATCCGTACCAAAAATTCGGCGAACTCCGGATAGTCACTGGGCGCTTGACCGCAAAGTCCAGAGTATTTGTCGTGGCGCTTGGCTCCCTCTACCGCCATCTGTACCATCTTCAGCACTGCCGGATCCCTCTCGTCATAGTCGAAAGCTACGATATCGCTGTCTCGATCCACTCCGAGTGTGAGCTGGGTGAGGTCGTTGGTACCGATACTGATCCCGTCATAGATCTTCAAAAACTCGTCGATCAAGATCACGTTGCTGGGGATCTCGCACATCATATAGATCTTCACATCTCCCAGCCCATGCTCTATCATCGTCTCTTTGACCCGTTTGGCCTCATCCAGCCGCCTACAAAAAGGGATCATCAGTACGATATTCTCAAAGCCCATCTCTTCGATGGCACGTTTCATCGCCTTGCACTCCAGTGCAAAACCGTCGGCGTATTGGGGATGGGTATATCTGGCCGCTCCTCGAAAGCCTATCATCGGGTTGTCCTCTATGGGCTCGAAGTGGCGACCACCCAATAAGTTGGCGTATTCGTTGGATTTGAAATCGCTCATACGCACGATACACTTTTTGGGATAGACGCTACTGGCGATCGTGGCCACCCCTTCGCTGAGTGTTTTGACGAAAAAATCCTCCGCATCTCCATCGAAGGGGAAGCTCAGCTCATCGATGAGTGCCTTTTCCGTCTCGCTCAAAAGCTCTGGGTGCTTGATCGCCATGGGATGGGCTTTGATGTAGTTGTTGATGATGAATTCCATCCTGGCAAGCCCGATCCCATCTACCGGTAGCTTGGCCAGACTAAAAGCCAGCTCCGGATTGCCAAGGTTCATCATGATCTTGGTTTTGGGGCGGGGGAGTTTGGAGATATCCACCTTTTGCACTTCGTATTTGAGGATACCTTCGTATACTTTGCCGATCTCTCCTTCGGCACAGCTGACGGTGACAGGTTGGTTGTCGTGGAGGATCTTGGTGGCGTTTTTGGCACCTACGACTGCGGGCTTACCAAGCTCTCGACTGACAATCGCCGCATGGCATGTCCGCCCGCCGGTCTCGGTGACGATGGCGCTCGCCTTTTTCATCACAGGCTCCCAATCGGGACTGGTGGTAGGGGCTACGAGTACGTCTCCCTCTTCGAACTTGTCCGCTTCGGCCATGCTAAACATGATTTTGACCTTACCAGCTCCGATCTTCTCGCCTACGGCGTTACCAGTGAGCAGCACCTTGCCCTTTTCAAGCAGACGATAGATCTCGAACTGGGTCACTTTTTCTTGACTATGGACCGTCTCCGGTCTGGCTTGGACCATGTAGAGCTTGCCATCCACCCCATCTTTGGCCCACTCCATATCCATAGGGGTGTAGCGGCCGTTGACTTCGCTGTAGTGCTCTTCGATCTTCATCGCCCAGTCACCCAATTGCAAGATCTCCTCATCCGTGATGGCGAACTTCATCCGCTTTTCTATTGGAGTCTTGATATTTTTGGTGAACTGCTCGGCCAAGTTAGCCTTTTCCAAGGTTTCGCTAAAGACCATCATCAGCTCTTTTGAGCCAAGCTTTCTTTTGAGTACCGCTTTGTAGCCTTTTTTGTAGGTGGGTTTGTGGACATAGAAGGCATCTGGATCGATAGCACCTTGGACTACGTTTTCTCCAAGACCCCAAGCGGCGTTGATGAAGACCACGTCGCGAAATCCGGTCTCCGTGTCGATACTGAACATCACGCCACTGCTTCCCATATCGCTTCGCACCATCTTCATCACCACCACAGACAGATAGACTTTCAATGGATCGAAGTGGTGGGTATACTTGTAGTTGATACTACGATCGGTGAAGTTGGAGGCCAGACACATCTTGTAGGCCCAGATGA
>JALWZJ010000105.1 GCA_027002625.1 Campylobacterales bacterium | reverse complement strand
CGGAAAGCCCCGCTTTGTTTCGCTTGATGGCACGTGCCACCGCTTTGATCGCCTGATCTTGCCCCACTACGTATTTGCGTAGCTCATCTTCGATATGCAAGATCTTCTCTTTTTCGCTTTGGAGCATCTTGCTTACAGGGATACCTGTCCATTTGCTCACGATCTTGGCGATCATCTCTTCGTCTACCGCATTTTTAAGCAGCGTACCTTGCTCTTGCATTCGCTCCCACTGCTCGTTGAGCTCTTGGAGCTTCTTCTCCAGCTCTGGGATCTGACCATATTCGATCTCGGCTGCTTTGTCGTATTTGCCCTCTCGCTTCGCCTTTTCGGCTTCGGCTTTGAGGCGTTCGATCTTCTCTTTGATCTCGGCGATCTCTTTGAAGATCTTCTTCTCTGTCTCGAACTGCGCTTCGAGTCGGCGTTTCTCTTCTTCGAGTTCGGCCAGCTCTTTTTCTATCTCTTTGAGGCGCTCTTCGTTTTTCTTGTTTTTCTCCATCAAAAGCGCCTCTTTTTCCACCAAGAGCTGCTGGATCTTTCGTTTGACTTTGGTCAGCTCGAAAGGCTCGGACTCGATCTGCATCTTCAGCTCCGCCGCCGCTTCGTCGATGAGGTCGATAGCCTTGTCCGGCAGATACCTATCGGTGATGTAGCGGCTTGAGAGCTTCACGGCAGCGACGAGTGCGCTATCGAGGATCTGTACGTTGTGGTGCGCTTCCAGCCGCTCTCTGATACCTCGAAGGATCTGGAGTGCCTCTTCAGGACTTGGCTCTTCCACCTTGACCGGCTGGAACCGCCTTTGTAGTGCCGCATCTTTTTCAAAGTACTTTCTATACTCTTTGAGTGTGGTGGCACCGATGGTATGGAGCTCTCCTCGCGCCAAAGCCGGCTTTAGGATATTGGCCGCATCCATACTTCCTTCGCTGGCCCCCGCTCCTACGATAGTGTGGATCTCGTCGATGAAGAGGATGATGTTGCCAGCGTTTTTCACTTCGTCGATCACCGCTTTGAGCCTATCTTCGAACTCGCCTCGATACTTCGCACCGGCCACCAGACTCGTCATATCCAGAGCGATCACTCGCTTGTTTTGCAAGCTCAAAGGCACCTCTTTGTTGACGATGCGCTGTGCCAAACCTTCGACGATAGCGGTTTTACCCACGCCCGGCTCACCCAACAAGATCGGGTTGTTTTTCGTTTTACGGATCAGGATCTGCATTACACGATGGATCTCTTCGTCTCGGCCGATCACTGGATCGAGCTCCCCGTCGGCTGCTTTTTTGGTCAGATCGATCCCATATTTCTCCAAAGCTTCCAATGTCTCGTCGGCAGTCTGGGACTCGATCTTCTTGCCGCCTCTGATCGCCTCGAGGGTCTTTTTGAGCTCGAAAAGATCCACATATTTGCCAAGGACCTCTTTGAATACCGGATGATCCGTATTGGCTTCGATCCATGTATCCACGGCCAAAAATTTATCTCCGTTTTTGACCATCAGCCCTTCGGCTTTTTGCAAACTCTCGGCCAAAGCTCTGGAGATCTTTATATTCTCTTTTGTAATACTCGATACCTTTGGCAATCTATCCACATAGCTCTTGATCTCAAGCTCGATGGGGGTCTTGTCTATACCCATCTTGTTGAGGGCTTGGTTGAGGATAGAGCCAGTATCGGTCAGCAGCGCCCATAGTACATGAGCCACATCCACTTCCGGATTTTTGTTGTGCAGTGCCAAGCTGACGGCACTGTCGAGAGTCTCCGTCATCTTGTGGGTCAATTTTTCAAATATATTATTGCTCATACCTGCTCTCCTTTTTTAAGTTTTAATTTATTATATAACTTTAGTCGACTGTTGTCAAGTTTTTAGCCTTTTTGACCAAAGCCTTGAAAGTATGATAGCCAAGATCGCTCAGTTTCTCTGATACTTTTGTTGCATTAGTCCATTTAGCCAAGTTTTAGTAAATTTTCCATATAATTAATCCCAATTTCAAACTCTTTACAAGGGATTAGATGAAAAGATCAAAACCGTTTTATATAGGTGCGGCTACTGCTTTGCTGCTTTCTACGTCGCTTTTTGCAAAACACACTCCAAACGATCTCAATATTACGGCCAAACTCCAGGCCATCGCCAAATTCACCAAAGTAGTCAATACGGTAGAACGCTACTATGTGGATCCTTTGACCATCAACCAAATTATAGACAAAGCAATCGCAGGACTTTTGAGCAATCTCGATGCCCATAGCGCCTTTTTGGACAAAAAACACTACAAAGAGCTCAAGATCCAGACCAGCGGAGAATTTGGAGGACTTGGTATTACCGTAGGTATGCGCGACGGCGCGCTCACCGTCATCGCTCCACTGGAGGGTACACCAGCGGACAAAGCTGGCCTCAAGCCGGGTGATATCATCCTCAAAATCAACGACAAATCGACCCTCGATATGACCCTCGACGAAGCGGTCAATCTCATGCGAGGAAAACCAGGGACCAAAATCACTCTCACCATCTTTCGCAAGGGTTTGGCCAAACCCTTCAAAGTCACGATCACACGAGCCATCATCAAAGTCAAATCGGTCTACGCCAAACATATCATAAACGACGATATCCTCTACCTTCGTATCACCAATTTCGACAAGAAAGTGGTAAGTGATGTGAAAAAATATCTCAAAGAAAACAAAAACATCAAAGGGATCGTCATCGATCTGCGCAACAATCCCGGAGGTCTACTCGATCAAGCGGTAGGGCTGTCCGATCTTTTCATCGATCATGGTGTCATCGTCTCGCAAAAGGGTCGAATCCCCTCGGAAAACAGGGTCTACAAAGCCCATAGAGCCGGAACGATTCGAGATATTCCCCTTGTAGTACTGGTCAACGGAGGAAGTGCAAGTGCCAGCGAGATCGTCAGCGGTGCACTCCAAGACCACCGTCGAGCCGTCATCGCTGGAGAGAAGACCTTTGGCAAAGGAAGTGTTCAGGTGATCCTGCCCATCGACAAAGACGAAGCGATCAAACTCACCATCGCTCGCTACTATCTGCCAAGTGGGCGCACCATCCAGGCCAAAGGAATCACACCCGACGTGATCGTCTATCCTGGCAAAATCAAAAAGGTCGAGGACGAGTTCGCCATCAAAGAGGCGGAGCTCAAAGCCCATCTCAAAAGCGAGCTTGAAAAGCTTGACCACAATACCACACAAAAGAGTAGGGAAAACAATGAGACCAAAAATCTCATCACACAAGAAAAGCTTTACGAGGACGCTCAACTAAAAGAGGCATACGACCTACTCAAAGCCTTGATCATCGCAAAGGAGAAGAAGTGAAAAAAACCGAACTGCTCTATGAAGGCAAAGCCAAAAAGATATGGAAAACAGACAATCCCAACCTACTCGTAGCCGAGTTCAAGGACTCCCTCACCGCATTCGACGCCCAAAAAAAATCGAGTGCCCAAGGCAAAGGCGCACTCAACTGTAAGATCAGTGCCCATCTTTTCAAGCTGCTGCAAGAGCATGGGATCAAGACCCATTTCGTCGAGTGCATCAGCGACAACGAGATGGTGATCAAAAGAGCCGATATGATCATGATCGAGGTGGTGGTGCGAAACATCGCCACAGGTTCGCTCACGAAGCGGCTGGGTATCCCAGATGGTACGGTACTACCCTTTGCGTTGGTGGAATTTTATTACAAAAACGACGAACTCCACGACCCGCTCATCAACGACGAGCATGCGCTCATTTTGGAGCTTGTGGAGCATGAGAGCGAGCTGGAGGAGCTCAAGCGCTTGGGTCGAGAGATCAACGTGGTACTCAAGAGCTTTTTTGACAAAGCTGGCCTCAATCTTGTAGACTTCAAAGTGGAGTTTGGCAAGGATAGCGAAGGCCATATCATCCTGGCTGACGAGATCAGTCCAGATAGCTGCCGATTTTGGGACAAAGATAGTGGAGCCAAATTGGACAAGGATCTCTTTCGCCATGATCTGGGAGATGTGAAAGTGGCCTACGAAGAGGTACTTCAACGAATCGAAAAGGTGATATCATGAAAGCAATCGTCAATATCCATCTAAAGCCCGGAGTTCTCGATCCTCAAGGAAAAGCGGTCCATCACGCTTTGGCTCAGCTTGGATTCAAAGGTGTGGAAGATGTGCGAGTGGGCAAACAGATCATCCTCACGCTGGACGACTCCTTGAGCGAAGAGGAAGCGAGAAAAGAGGTGGAGCAGATGTGTGAAAAGCTTTTGGCCAATACTGTCATCGAAGACTATACCATAGAGATCGAAAAATGAAAGTAGCCATCATCCGATTTCCAGGTACCAACTGCGAGTTCGATACCGACTACGCCTTTGGCCGTATCGGAGCCGAGCGTACCATCGTATGGCACAAAGAGGAGTCTTTGCCCAAAGGTACCGACCTGGTCGTCCTGCCCGGTGGTTTTAGCTATGGTGACTATTTGCGAAGCGGAGCGATCGCCAGATTTAGCCCTATCATGAAAGCCGTCAAAGAGTTTGGCCAAAAGGGTGGATATGTGCTTGGGATCTGCAACGGCTTTCAGATCCTGCTCGAATCCCATATGCTCCCAGGGGCTATGATGCGCAACGAAAATCTCCACTTCATTTCGAAGTTTCAATACATCAAGGTCCTCCACAACGACAACAAGTTCTTGAGCCAAACAAGTGAGGGCGAGATACTCAACATCCCTATAGCCCATGCCGAAGGGAACTACTTCGTCGAGCCAGAAAAGCTTCAAAAGATGTACGACAATCATCAGGTGATCTTGCAATATTGCGATGCCCA
>JALWZJ010000104.1 GCA_027002625.1 Campylobacterales bacterium | reverse complement strand
TGCGTTTTCGTGCGTGTGTTCTTGAAGACGCTACCCACAATAGCTGCAAAGAGAATAGCTTTTGGGCTTCTACCATCGTAGCCAGTAGCGATGGAGCGCTTCAGCCACAAAGCAACTACCCTTACAGTGCTTTGAAGCTGGTTCGTATAGACAATACCGACAACTATGGAGGAGGTGATGTACGAATCGTAGATGCCAACGATCCTTTAGAGGAGGGAGTAGGTGTCGGTCATGTGAGTGATTACAATTTTCAAACTTTTATCAATTCAGGATATATGAAAGAGAATATCGCGGTAGATGGGTATATAGTACTCAATGCCAAAAACGATCTGAGCTACAAATGCGATAGCTTTTTGATGAATATCTCTCGATCGAACTCTTTGCGCAATATCTCAAACGAACCGACTCCAGTAGATAGTGAGATCAATGGTGGGCGAAGCCATTGTCATGGACGTTACTGCTCTATTTGTCACAGCTTCGCTGGAGGGAAGATCTATGCCGATTGGAACGCTACGGCAAAAAAAGCGATCGATATGAGATCTCAACAGGCTGGTAAGTATACCATTCGTTTTAAATTTGATAATGGAGAGACTCTACGAGCGGTTATCAAAAAAGGGATGGGAGAGAACTTCAATACTCCTTTGCAAAATCTGGCTGGCAAACATTTCACCGCTCAAGTGATCGATCTCAATGGTACTGTCTACAACAGTTCCGAAGAGTATTCTCACAATGGTGTTGAGTATTTCAACTGCAACTATTGCCACTATCGCTACGGTCCTCGCAATGGGGCTCCAGGACCGATCACGCTTAAACCTATAGGGGAGTAGGATGAGAGTGGTTGTAGTGTGGATGGTGGGAGTGTTGGTGCTTCTGGCCCAACCTCTACCACCCCAACTTGCAGGTACAATCAACAAAAAAGGGATCGTATTGGTCGATTTTTTTGCATCTTGGTGCCATAGCTGTCGCAAAGAGCTTCCTATTTTACTCGATTTTGTCAAGCGCCATCCAGATATTTCTTTGGTCGCTGTGGATGTGGATGAGAACAAGGAAGCGGGTGAAGCGCTTGTCGAAGAGTTGGGTTTAAAGAGTGTGGTCCTGTACGATACGAAACAAGAGATCGTCAAAGCTTTTGATCCGGCTGGAATACCGGCTTTGTATATCTTCAAAGATGGAAAACTTGTAGGTTCGATTATAGGAGCGAGAAAGAATATACAAGCACATATTCTAAAGGCTATCCAATGAGATGGGTACTTTTTTTGTCTTTGTTCTTTTTTGTAGGGTGCAGTGTACATGAGGTCAAACCATGGCAAAAAGAGACATTGGCCAAAGAGAGTTTCAATCAAGGAGCGTGCGCTCCATCTTTTACCCGTTTTGTCCATCATATCTATTTTTCGAAAGAGGGGAGCAAAGGTGGTGGTGAAGTGGGTGGAGGAGGATGTGGATGCAACTAAAATCCATAGCACTCTCAGCCCTTTTAGTAGCGAGTTTGGAGGCCGTAGATAGTGTAGGTGTACACTACATGTACTATGATGAAGATAGCGCGCGAACAATTGTCAAATCCCCATCTTTTTCTTTGCATAAAGAGATAGGATTGGATTACGATATCGATATACACATCACCCACGATACGGTCAGTGGCGCAAGTCCTACCTACTACGACGCTGCAAGCGGTGCGTCTGCTCGACTGCCAGAGGGGATAGTATATCCTCAAGATATCGTCTATGGCGATATCCCGTACGAGGACCACCGCACGGCTTTTTCTTTGAGTATTACAAAAAGGTCTCCCGTCACTCGAGATGAGATGAAGTTTGGATATAGCTATTCGAATGAAGAGGACTATCTTTCTCAAGAGCTCTCTTTTGGGATGCTACACTATCTCGATGCTTCCAAGAATAGCTCTATCGGTTATGGAGTAAGCTATCAGCGCAACAAGCCAAAAATCTACTGCTTTTTAGATCCCAATGAGTGTGATGCCATAAGTGGTGCAAGTGCTATGAGTGTCACGAAGCGCTCCGAAGCTATCAATCTGTTTTGGGGTTATACGCAAATTCTTTCTCAAACATCGTTGGCTCGAGCCTCGATCTTCGCCATATTTGAAAACGGATATCTCTCCAATCCCTATATGCGTGTAGTGCGAAACTATGGGACTTTCGATCTTTCGATCACTCCAGAAAAGAAACCAAGCAAACGAAACGCCATAGGGTTTGTGTTAGAATATAAAGAGGCCTTTGAGGAGGTGATGACAAATGTGTCGTATCGCTTCTACTCGGATGATTGGTCCATTGTCTCACATACGCTCGATTGCTCACTGACAAAAGAGTTTGCAAAGAGCGATGCAAGTGTCGGGATACGGTACTATAATCAAAGTAGAGCCTTTTTTTATAGCGCTTTGAAAGACTATTTCACTACCCAGCGCTACGCTTCGAGTGACCGACGTATGGCGAGCTTCGATTCTTGGAATGTACGTTTGTGTTGGAGCTATCACTATAATAAACGAATCACTTTCGATATAGATGGAGGATACTATCTGCAGCCAAGATACTACCACTCGCTCTATTCGGGGATAGGAGTACGCTATCGTTTCTAAAGAGATTTTTCGATTCGAGGCGATGAGCTCGCCCTGTGAGCTCATACTCTACGCCTCCAGGAGCAAAGCGGCCAAAGTGGCCAAGGAGATTTACGCTACTACAAGGGCTTTGCAGCGGCGTTACAGCTTTTACGATCCCTCGAGTGAGCTCAGCCTTCTCAATAGCAGAAAAACGCACAGACTCTCTTCTGAGCTCTTTTTTTTGCTCGATCAAGCCAAAAAATACCACGATGCTACGAATACCCTTTTTGATATTACGATCGGTACTTTCAAAAGTTGTCTTTGCCATCGAACCTATGAAGAGTATCAAGAGTGTATAAAGAAGATGAAGTGCTACGCAGGATGGGAACATATAGAGCTCTCGCCACATCATATCCGTTTTGACAATCCTTATACGAAACTCGATCTTGGAGGATTGGTCAAGGAGTATGCGGTAGATAGGGCACGAAGTATCATAAAAAAACACAAAATCTCGGGTATCGTCAATTTTGGCGGCGATATCTTCGCCGTGGGGACAAAACCTGACGGCTCGGCTTTTCGTATCGGTATCAAAAATCCTCGTAATCTTCATACTTTTTTACAGTTTGTACAGCTTCGCGATAGGGCCATCGCTACTTCGGGCAAGTATGAGCGCAGCTTCATCGTACAAAATCGGCGCATAGAGCATATTTTCAAAAAAGAGCTCAAAGCCTCGTCGGTCAGTGTCATCGCCCCAAGCTGTATGGAGGCTGGAGTCTATGCTACCGCTTTGATGATGGAGCCCTGTTTGGAACACAACTATAAAACTATTATGGTTTTATAAGATAGACCCCATCCACTCCAGCTTCGATAGCCTTGTGTAGTAACCGCTCATCGAGCATGGCGATCACTTTGGTATCGAAGAGGTAGTGCTCGGCTACTCTTTGCACCTCTTTGGCCAAACCCAGCCTCATCGTCACAAACTTCGCTCCCAAGGCGTTGGCGAAAACAGCCTCTTGGATGGTATCGATACCTACGGCTGCTGGGATCTGCTGATCGTAGCAGTAGCGAAGCAGCTTTAGATCATAGTCGAACCAGACCACCTCACCGGCTTTGGTGGAGGCGATATCGGCTTTGGAAGAGATAGGTGTGAGGGTGGGAGCTGGGACGAGGGGGTGATTGAGTATGATCACTCTTTGGCTCCCGCACACTTTTTGGAGCAGTAGTACTTGCCATCTTTGATGATCGCTTCACGGCTGCTTATGAAGGTGTGGCACTGCTCGCACTCCACCATCACGTCGCTCTCTTTGCTTGGTAGTGGCTTTTTTTTGATGAAGAAGTAGTAGATCCCGCCAATGATGGCGATGAGTAGCAGCAGTTTAAACAACATCTCTCCCCTTTAGTATCAGATAGTTTCGTTTGCCTCTTGGCTCGAGGCGATAGTTTGTGAGATTGTGTAGCTCTTTGTCCACCTCTTCGCCTTTGTAGAGTAGCAGCGTCGTATCTGGAGTGATGAAATCTTTGGCCAAATCCAAAAGCAGTGGCGTCTTGGTGACGGCTCTGGAGGTGATGAGATCGGCCGCAAAGGGCTGGATCTCTTCTACCCGCTTTGGTGCCACCTCCACGTTGTCAAGATCCAAGCTTGAGGCTACATAGCGCAAGAAGCTGGCTCTTTTTTGTCTGGGCTCGGCCAGCACCCAGTGGGTCTGGGGCATGGCGATGGCGAGCACCAGTCCCGGAAAGCCCGCCCCCGTACCAATATCGAGAGCTTTTTTGATGTTTTGATCCAAAAAGCGAAGAGGATACAGCGAATCTTTGATATTGGCCTGCACCTCCTCTTTGCTCTTGGCACCCGTGAGGTTGTGGACTTTGTTCCATTCCAGCAGTCTATCGGCAAAAAACTCCAATTTCTCTTTCATAACAGATGCCCCATCTTCTCTTTCTTGGTGCGCAGGTACTCCTCGTTGTGGGGATTGGCTGGGATGAGGATGGGGATGCGCTCGACGATCTGGACATTTTTGAGGCTTTCGATCTTTTTGGGATTGTTAGTGAGTAGCCGGATCTTGTCGATGCCGTAAAAATCGAGGATAAACTCCACTATCTCGTATGTGCGCTCATCTGCGGCAAAGCCTAACTGATGGTTGGCCTCGATGGTGTCGTACCCTTTGTCTTGCAAGGCGTAGGCGTTGACTTTGTTGAGTAGTCCGATGTTGCGCCCCTCTTGGCGCAGATAGATCAGCAGCCCTCCATTCTTGGCGATGAACTCTTGGGCAAAA
>JALWZJ010000103.1 GCA_027002625.1 Campylobacterales bacterium | reverse complement strand
GAAGCAAAAGATAGTGATCCAAAATATCATCCGCCAGAGTATCGTCATCATCGAGCCAAAGGATATACTCCCCCCTCGCCTCTTTGATACATCGATTTCTCGTAAAAGGGCGACCTCTATTCTCTTCGTTGCGAAAATAGCGAACACGCGCATCTTCGATGTTTCGCATCATCTCTTGCGTACCATCCACCGAGCCATCATCCACCACAACCACTTCGAAGTTTTCGTATCGTTGTGTCAGAGCACTCCCAAGTGCTTGCAGCAGGTACTCTTTTCGATTGAATGTCGGGATACAGATAGAGATTTTTGGCTGTAAGGCCAACTCTTTGTGACGCAGCAGCGCCGTTCCCTTTTCTGTGGCAATATGCTCGACCTCGAAAGGCCCAAACTCTCTCTTCCATCTATCTACTATGGCTTTTTCATCTTCTCTATTGGCATCGTCCAAAAGGAGCACATACTCTTGTGCCAATCTCTCTTGCAAAAGCGGTAAAACCGGATATCGTGCCAAGGGCTGGGTAGCCATCGGCGGACCATCTATCAAAAGAAGATCTATCTTTTGCTCTTGCAAAATTTTTATGAGTGAGGCTGTCTCGTACCAATACCATAGCTCTTGGCCAAGCTGATATTTTCTGAGTGGAGCGTACAACAGATGCACATTGGTCAAATTGTGTAAAGCGAGCTCTCGCTCCGTTTTCGACTTGTAGTCTATGTCGTGATCCAAAGAGATAAACGTTGCCTCGGGAGCATACTTTTCCAAAAGATAGGCTATCAAGATGGTCGAGACCCCAGAACCTGCTTCGAGAATGACAGGATTTGGCTTGTTTTGAAGAAGAGCCAAGATCTCTTTGTAGATTATTTTGATAAAATCAGCAGAAGCTGCCCACCCTCCCAATCTATTGAGTGGATAACGCAGATCAATGAGGTGTAAAATCTGTTCCAAATCTTCCAACTGCGCTCTATCTTGCATACCAACCTCTTTATTTTTCTCAATTTTAGCTAAAATAATATAAAAAAATGGATCGTACAATGCGTTTTTCAGTCGCTCTGATAGAAAATGGAGATTATCTTCCGTCACTCGTAAGCTCCTTGCAAGCACAAAACGAGTTCGTAGAAGAGCTCTATGCAACTTTCGAAACCGACTCTGTTCCCTCTTCTGCCCCGGCCCGACACTCCCTGGCACACAAACTCAACCATGCGATCGCCAACGCAAAAAGTGACTATATCCTTTTTCTAAACTGTGATATCGAACTCGAAGAGGAAACCCTCGAAGAGTTCGCCGAAGTGGCACAGGAGTATCCCGATGCAGACATCATCTATCCAAACGAGGTCTTCATAGCAGGAGAGGAGGAACAGATCAAAAACTACGATGATTGGTATCAAAAAGAGCAGCTGCTTCTGCCATCTCTCGCTATCGAAGACTATCTGCCACAATGGGCGGTACTGGTCAAAAAGGAGACGATCCAAAAGCTCGGCGGCTTCGATCCGAGGTATGGCGAGCACACATGGTACGCCTTCATCTACAAAAATCTGGATAAGCTGCTCCTCAAGCTTTCGGATCTGAGCTTTGTCAACCACTATCTATCGCAAACTTTCGTCGATACATCCTATCGTAGTCTGCTGGTACGCGATATCGTGGCGATGCACTCACCCCAAGAGATCTTCACTTCACTCGATTGGTCCAACGAACCAGTAGCGCTGGCTACGACCTATACCTTGATAGGTGATCGATTGGCTGCCTATTATGACTACTTCAATGCTGCAAAATATTATAGAAACGCCCTGATGGCTTTTCACAATCAAGAGAGCCTCAAAAAACTCCTCCAAAGCTATTATCAGATGGGGCTATTCGACGAGATGAAAAATCTCTTGCAGACCCAAGAGCCATCGCCCGCACTCAAAGAGGAGTATGATGGAAAAATAGAAAAAACCTCCAAACTTATAAAAGAGCTGGAGAAGGCGGTCCAAGAGGGGAAAGCCCAGCAGGTTCTCATGGCTGCGCAAGATATCGCCCAGTTTTATCAAGGAGCTCCTTTTTACAATATCTTGGGCGTAGTGCACTACCTCAAAGGGGATCCCCAAAACGCCTATCGGTTTTTTTACAAGGCGGTTACGATGAATCCGCTGGATAATGATATAATACAAAATCTCGTAGATTTGGCCAAACAACTCCACAAAGAGGACGAAGTCATAGGATTGATGACACGTCTGACCGAAGAGGTATGATGCAAGACAATCTCTCCAAATTCGACACGCTCAAGCTCGCCACCCAGTACTGGCAAGGGGATAGCACCACCACTACACTCATCGTGGTGCTCTTTTTTCTGGCGTTGGCTATCTTTTTCATCGCTGGATTTTTGCTCCAAAAGCGGCTCAAAGCCAAACATTTGAGGCGATATTTCGAGACTTTCGCCAAGGAGCGGGAGCTCACACCCCAGCAGATAGAGATCCTGTGGCACTACTCCCAGCAGATGGAGCGAGACCCCATCCTCGTACTGGAGTTCAAAGCACCTTTTGAGAAGGTGGTGGATCTGTACATCCATACCGATCCTCATCCGGACGAGGAGCTGGTACGGGATATGAGAAAGAAGCTGGGCTTCGAGGTCCAAAGCCCCTACATCCCTCTCATCACCACCAAGGATATCGAGATCTTCCAAAACGGGCGGATGATCTTCGCCAACAACAAGGCGATCAACGTGGCTCTCTACGACAAAGACGAGCGCTATATGTACTGGCTGGCCGTGGATGGGGATCTGCCCCTCTCGGTCCATCCAGGTGAGGTGGTCAAGGTGGTCTTCGTACGTCAAGATGACGGGATCTACTCTTTCGAGCAGCCCATCACCGAGATTGCAAGAGAAGGGGGCAAGACCATCGTCAAGCTCCCCCACACCTTCGATCTCAATCGCATCCAGCGCCGCGAATATCCGCGCATCAAGCTCGACCTCCCCGCCCGCCTCTCCTTCGAGACCTCGGAAGGAGTCGTGACCATCCAGGGTCAGCTCAAGGATCTGAGCGCTGGAGGGGCCAGGATATGCGTCCAAAAGCCGCTCGATAGCCTCAAAAAGATCAAATATGGCGATGAGGTGAGTCTCTCCTTCGCTTTGGACGATACCCAGCTACAAATAGAGGCGAAGGTACTGGAGCGCGATATCAAACCAAAGGCGATCTGTCTGCGCACACTTTTTGAGAACATAGATGAAAAGATCAAAGATCAGATCCTCGAATATGTGCAAAAAGAGCAGCTCAAGATAGCGCAACTTCAAAGGAACAGATGAAAACAAAAAGCCTGAAGCTCTTCATCAAACAAAAAAAGATGGAGATCGAGCGACTCTCGGCTCGCATCGCACCACTAAAACTGGAGATAGAAGAGCTGCAAAAAAGGATACGGCACAATGAGGAGCAGATCCAGGCTTTGGAGGAGCGGCCAGCACAAAGGCTTTTCGATCTGGCTCTCTCCCACAGCCATATCGGGGATCTACGATCGCAAAACGAGAAGATTTTGGCCAAAATGGAACGACTCCAAAACGAAATCTCGGCGCTCCAAAAGGAGCTCTCCGAGCTCTTTGGCCAAAAGAAGGGGTTGGAGAAGCTACTGGAGCGTACTATCCATCAGCAAGAGAAAAAAGCGAACGAAGAGGAGAACAGACTGGCCGATGAGAGCTATCTACGCAAAATTCATGCTTCTTAGCCTCGCCCTCTCCCTTTTTGGCGACGCTCAGCTGCGAGAGATCCAAAAGGAGCTGCAAAAACTCCAGGCCTTGCGCCAACAGCTCCAAGCCGACATCGCAAAAAAGGAGGAGCTTTTGGCCAAAATCGAAGAGGAGAAAAAGAGCCTCCAAGAGCTCAACGCCACGATCAACGAGCAGATCCAAAGGATCCAAAGCGATCGCTTCAAAAAGCTGGCCAAGGATTTCGAAAGTATGGATCCAGAATATGCGGGCGAGAAGCTATCGAAGATGAAAGATCCCGAGATCGCCGCGTATATCCTGCTCAACATGAACTCACGAAAAGCGGGCGAGGCACTCAACTACGTCGATCCCGAGATGCTCAGCCGTATCACTGCAATCCTCACCAAGCTCAAGAGAAATGGCAAAAAGTAGCTGGATCAAACCCCTATTTTTCCTTTTGGCCTTCGTGGTCTTTGCGGCACTGATAGGGTGGTACTTCCAGCTGGACAAGCGCCAGCGTATCCATATCTACCTCACTCAAAAGATCGCCAAGCTGCGCTCGGAGTTTCATGCCACCAAGCACACCTACGACAAACTCTCCAACTTCCTCTACGACGAACTGGCCGAGGATCCTCGGTTTTTGAATATTTTGGCCAAAACGGTGGAGGATCCCAGCCACAGCGAAGAGCTCTATCGCTACTTGCTACCCAGATTTTCCATCCTGCGACGCTACTCCATCAACTACCTCAGCATCTATACGCCAGAGGGCAAGGTAGTGCTCAATATGCACAAACCCACCAAGAAGACCCGCCCCCTTAAGCAAGCCCTCTTCACCAAACCAAAGGTCAACGAGCTACTGATGGAGTACAAAAAGCCTTTGTATCACCAGGGGCGCTTACTGGCTTTTTTGCAAACGGCCATCTCCTACAATGTCCTCAAACAAGAGCTCCAGCGCCTCTTCGAGGGCTACTACGAATATATCGTCAAGCGCTCCTTGATCGGAAAGAGTATCTTCAGCTACGGCAGCCATCTCTTCATCCAAAGCGATCTGAGTCCCGACTACTTCTACGAAGAGAGCTCCATAGAGCGAAACGGAGCCAAAAAGGCGGAGCTGATCCACGCTATCGACTTAGCCATCAAGGACAAAATCACCAAGCAGCTGAGCCGAGGC
>JALWZJ010000102.1 GCA_027002625.1 Campylobacterales bacterium | reverse complement strand
CTTTGAAAAAGATCACTCGAATACCTTCTATTGCACCGACACTCTTGACAGCCGTATCTCGGCCACTTCCAGGGCCTTGGACCTTGATGCCCACCTCTTTGATGCCATGCTCTTTGGCTTTGCTCATTGCATCTTCTACAGCCTGCTGAGCCGCAAAAGGAGTGGACTTCTTGCTACCTTTAAATCCAAGGCTTCCTGCACTGCTCCAGGCGATCACATTGCCCATCTCATCCGTCACAGTCACGACAGTGTTGTTGAAAGTGGCATTGATATAGACAACGCCTCTTGCGATATTTTTCTTCGCTACCTTTTTTCTCGTACCTTTTCTTTTTGCCATCTATCGATCCTTTACTTCGCCGCACCTACGGTTTTTTTCTTGCCTTTTCTCGTTCGGGCATTCGTTTTGGTTTTCTGTCCACGTACAGGCAGACCACGTCTGTGTCTCAGTCCTCGATAGCAGCCAATATCCATCAAGGCCTTGATATCCATGGCCACTTTTCGTCGAAGATCCCCTTCGACCATATAGTTGTCTCGAATGTGTCGGTTGATAGTAGCTACCTCTTCTTCGCTCAACTCATATACTCGCTTGTCGTAGCTGATACCTACCGCATCGAGAATTTTTCGAGAAGTGGTAAGTCCGATACCATATACATAAGGAAGTGCATACTCGATTCTTTTGTTTTTTGGCAAATCTACACCTGCGATCCTGGCCATTTGCTATCCTTGTCTCTGTTTATGTTTTGGGTTTACACAGATCACTCTGATCACACCCTTGCGTTTGATGATCTTACATTTGTCGCACATCTTCTTGACCGATGCTCGTACTTTCATACTCTCTCCTTAGAAATTTTAGCACTTTCGACGGTACACTTAGGCTAAGTGAGCCGACTTAGCCAATCCTTGTAAGAAAAGTGCCGCTTCTTACAAAGATTCTTCCCATAGTTTACGAAAAGGGACAAAATTATACTTAATATCTGCTTAATTTAAGCTTATTTATATCGAAAAGTGATGCGCCCTTTGTCCAAGCTGTAGGGTGTCAACTCAACTTTGACCTTATCCCCTGGTAAAATCTTGATGTAGTGCATCCTCATCTTTCCAGCTATATGGCATAGCACCACATGTCCATTTTCCAGTTCCACTCGAAATGTAGCATTTGGAAGCGCCTCTTTTACTATACCATCCACTTCGATCACATCATCTTTTGCCATCTTCACTCCTTACTTAAAATTTGGGCTTTGCCATCGATAATGGCCACCGTATGCTCATAATGACTGCCTCTAAGGCCATCTTCACTCACTACAGACCATTTGTCCTCCAAGATCTTTGGAGTCCCAAGCTTTTGACAGATCATGGGTTCCAGACAAAAGACCATCCCATCTTTGATCTTTGGGCCGCTTTTGGGCGAGCCGTGCTCCAAATAGTTTGGAATTTCTGGCTCTTCGTGAGGCTTCTTACCGATACCGTGACCACAAAAGCCATGCAAAGGCACATAGCCACGCGATCTAATATACCTCTCTATTTCGTAACTCAACTCTTTAAAACGCATTCCGGCTCGGATGATATCGATAGCGTAGTAAAGCGTATCTTTGGCTACCGAGATCAGCTCCTCATCCTTTTTGGATATTTGGCCAACTCCTACGGTGATAGCAGCATCTCCATACCAGCCCTCATACTCCGTACCGATATCCAGCCCTACGATATCTCCCTCTTGTAGTTTATAGTCTGTAGGGATACCGTGGATGATCACTTCGTTGAGGGAAGTACATACAGAGGCCGGAAAACCGTAGAGTCCTTTGAAGGAGGGTCTGGCTCCAAGACTTCGGATATACTCCTCACCCATTTGATCCAGCTCTTTGAGCGAAGTGCCGGGCTGGCACTTCGTTTTGAGAAAATTGAGAGTTTTTGCGACGATTTGATTGGCTTTGCGAAGTTTTTCGATTTCGGCCGGCTTTCGAATAGCGATCGCCATCAAAGACCTACCGCACTAAGGGTCTGGTATTTGCTCATATAGATCTGAGCCTCTATCTTTCTCATCGTATCCAAAGCCACTTGCACCACGATCAATACCGCCGTTCCACCAAAATAGAAAGGCACACCCATCGCTTTGACCAAAATCCAGGGCAGAGTGGCGATGATGGCCAGATAGAGCGCTCCCCAAAAAGTGAGTCTACTTGCCACCTCGTTCAAATAAGCAGCCGTTGGTTCACCTGGCCGTACACCCGGAATGAAGCCCCCCTGGCGCTTGAGATTCTCTGCGATATCCTTGGCATTAAAAACGATGGAAGCGTAAAAATAGGCAAAAAATATGACCAAGAAAAACATCAGCACATTGAACACGAAACCGTTGGGATTGAGAATGTCGGCGATCTTTTGGACGATCGGATTGGTGCTCGATTGTAAAATGGTGGAGGGAAACATCAAGATGGCCGATGCAAAAATGGGCGGAATGACTCCACTGAGATTGAGTTTGATGGGAATATAGTTCATAATCCGCTTTTTTTGATTTTGCATGAGCACTTTTCTCGAATATGAGACTGGAATACGTCGCTCAGCCAACTCTACGTAGATGATAAATCCCACCGTCACTAAAATAATGGCCACAATCGCGATGAGTATCAAGAAGTTGAGTTCGCCCGTATTGACCAGATTGATAGTGCCGGCGATTGCCGCTGGTATACCGGAGACGATACCGGCAAAGATAATGAGGGATATTCCGTTTCCGATGCCACGCTGAGTGATCTGCTCTCCTATCCAGACCAAGATCATAGTCCCTGCGAGCATCGAGATCGCAGCGATCACCACGAAGGTCTGCATATCTATCATAATAGCGCTCTCGCCCCCTTTACCGGTAAGCGAATGCAACCCTATAGAGACCCCGATAGCCTGGATCAATGTGATTACCACTGTCGCGTATCGAATGATCTGCATATATTTGACCATCCCGTCTCGCTCTTTTTTGAGCTGTCCAAGAGATGGAAAAGTGGCTGCAAGAAGTTCCATGATGATTGAAGCGGTGATGTAGGGCATGATACCAAGAGAGATGATACTGAGGCGCTGAACCGCATTGCCACTGAACATATTGAGCATTCCCAAAGCATTGCCGCTTTGGGAGTCGAAAAACTCTTTCACTACATCTACATTGACGCCAGGGACCGGCACATAGGCCAAAACTCTATACAAAAAGAGAAATCCCAGCGTAATGAGGATTTTGTTTATGAGTGACTTACTCATTATTTTTGTCCACTGTAAGAGATATTGTCATCTTTTATTTTTGAGATGATCTCTTTGACGCTACTCCCGATAAGTTTGATCTTGGTGACATATTTAGGCAATTTATAGACACTTTTGATGGTTTCGATAGTGATCTCTTCCAATGCCGCTACCGATTTGACTTTGTCTACATTGATCGCATGAGGCTTTTCTACTTTGGAACGAAATCCAACTTTTGGAAGCCGTCTTTGTAGTGGCTGTTGTCCACCTTCGAAACCTCGCTTTTGAGAGTATCCCGTTCTACTTTTTTGACCCTTCTGTCCTCTTGTGGCAGTTTTTCCCATGCCACTTCCCTGACCTCGTCCGACTCTTTTGGTCTTGTGAGTACTTCCGGGAGCTGGTTGAAGATTGTGCAATGCCATGATTTATCCTTTTATTCTCTCTAATGCTTCGATCGTAGCTCGTACCAACGTAGCAGGATTGTTCGATCCCAAAGATTTGGTCAAGATATCTTTGATACCTGCCAGTTCGAGGACCGGACGTGCGGCACCACCGGCGATCACACCGGTACCCTGACTCGCAGGCTTGAGCAAAATTTTGCTCGCATTGTATTTGTGTTCGATATCGTGAGCGATGGTGGTGCCTTTGATATTGACAGTAGTGATGTTCTTAAAAGCGTTGTCGATCGCTTTTTTTATCGCATCAGGTACCTCTTTGGCTTTTCCGATCCCATAACCGACATGACCTTTTTTATCGCCTACCACGACAAGAGCACTAAAACGAAATCTTCGTCCACCTTTGACCACCTTCGTCACACGGCTGATATTTACCACAACCTCTTCGAACTCTTCTCTGTTCCAATTTTCCATAGACTACCCCTAAAACTTGATTCCGTTTTCTCTAAGCGCATCTGCGAAGGATGCGACTACGCCATGATAAAGATACCCGTTTCTATCGAAAACGACTGTCTCTATATCGATGCTTTTAAGCTTTTGGGCCATATCCGCCGCCACTTTTTTCACATCCTCTTTGTTCACTTTTACGCCAAGCTTCGCTCCATCGCTATATGCGAGGGTGCGACCTTGAGTGTCATCGATCGCTTGCGCGTAGAAGTGACGATTCGATTTGAAGATAGAGACTCGGGGACGATCGGCAGTGCCTCTGATTTTTCCTCGAACTCTTCTTTTTCTTTTTATTCGTAGCTTGTTTTTTCTTCTTTGGATACTTTGTCTCATTACCTACCCCTTACTTCTTCGCTGTCTTACCAGCTTTTCTGATGATCACTTCGTCCACATATTTGACACCTTTGCCTTTGTATGGCTCAGGCGGTCTGAAGCTTCTGATCTCCGCTGCCACTTGGCCCACTTTTTGCTTGTCGTGTCCTTTGATCGTGATGATGTTCTTCTCTACACTGATCTGGATCCCTTCGGGAATAGGGTAGATGATAGGATGTGAGAAGCCAAGCTGCAACTCAAGCTCCTTCCCTTTGACGGCAGCTCGATATCCGACCCCGTTGATCTCGAGTTTCTTCTCAAAACCCTTGACCAACCCTTCGATGGCATTGGCCGTCAAAGATCGGTACGTCCCCCAAAAGGCTCTGCTTTGTTTGTCGTCACCTACAGGAGAAAAAACGATTTTATTATCTTCGATAGCCACTTTTACGCGATCGCCAAAATCCACCTCTTGAGAGATGTTCCCTTTTTTGGCTATCAGTTTTCCCTCTTCCAGTTTCACCTCTACGCCGCTTGGAATTGCGACTGGCTGTTTGCCTATTCTGCTCATTGCTTTCCTTTATACGATATTTCTACGATACACTCGAATGGATATCGTCTTACCATACGCTGCACAAAACTTCGCCACCAACACCTTTGGCGTAGGCTTCATCGTTAGGCAACACACCTTTGCTTGTACTGACTATAATGGTTCCATAACCGTTTTTAAATCGTTTGATTTCATCTTTGCCTTTGTAGACTCGACGTCCAGGCTTGGAAATTCTTTTGATTTCGTTGATGACGGGTTTTTTCTTCTTTCCGGCATCTTCATATTTCAAAACCACATTGATATATTTTTTGTTTCCCTCTTCTACGACTTTGTAGCTTTCGATATAGCCTTTGTCTTGCAAAATTTTTACAATGGATTCGACTATTTTGGAATAGAGTAGTTGTGTAACTTCTTGACCTCTGATAGAGGCGTTTCGGATTCTTGTGATTGAATCGGCAATCATATCGTTGATCATTGTTTCTCCTTCATGAATATCTAATAGGGTTCGTGCCGTGCACGCTTCCTATTAGTGAATTACCAGCTCGATTTTTTAACGCCTGGCAAAAGCCCTTCGCTCGCCATTTTTCTCAGACAGATTCTACAAATCCCAAAATCTCTGTATACAGATCGTGGTCGTCCACAGATTCTACATCTGGTATATGCTCGTACTTTGAACTTTGGCTTTCTTTGAGCCTTTGCGATCATACTTTTTTTAGCCATTATTTACCACCTTTTGCAAATGGAAATCCAAGAAGCTCAAGCATCTTAAAAGCCTCTTTGTCGTTTTCGGTCGTTGTAACCATAGTGATGTTCATCCCATGGGTTTTGATGATATTGTCGTAGTCCACTTCAGGAAACATCAGCTGCTCATCCAGGCCGAAGTTGTAATTGCCTCGCCCATCGAAACCATTTCTTGGAAGACCACGAAAATCTTTCACCCGTGGCAGAGCGATGTAGATAAGTTTTTGCAAAAAGTTCCACATACGATCACCTCTGAGTGTGACCATCACACCTACTGGCATCCCTTCACGGATTTTGAAGCCCGCTTCGGACTTTTTCGCTTTGGTCACCACAGCGTGCTGTCCGGCGATCAGGCTGATCGTATCTTGGATATTTTGAAGCAGCTTGCTGTCTCTGCTTCCCTCGCCTGCACCCACACTGATCACGATCTTTTCAAGATTTGGGATCAGCATGGGATTTTGGATCCCCAGCTCCTCTTTGAGAGCTGGAACTACTTGTTCTTTATAAGTTTGTTTCAACTCCAATGTCATGATGCGCCACCTTCTACTTTTCGAACGTTGGAGATGTGAATAGGCATCTCTTTTTTGATAAATCCACCTTCGGGATTCTCTTCGCTGGGTTTGACCGCCTTTTTGGCCACTTTACATCCAGCGACGATCACCGCATCCTTTTTGGTCAAAACTTGCAATACCTCTCCGGTCTTACCTTTGTCGTCTCCAGCGATGATCTCGACGATATCGCCCTTTTTGATCTTGAATTTCTTCGCCATTAGAGCACCTCCGGTGCGAGTGAAACGATTTTCATGAAATTTTTGTATCGAACTTCTCTGGCTACCGGTCCAAAAATACGTGTACCGATAGGTTCGTTTTTGTTATCCAGTATGACTGCCGCATTGTCGTCGAATCTGATCAAAGATCCATTCTCTCGTTGGATCTCTTTTTTGGTACGTACCACTACCGCTTTGACCACTTGGCCCTTTTTGACTTTGCCGTTTGGCAAAGCTTTTTTGACAGATGCGACAATCACGTCACCAACGGAGGCATAGCGTCTTTTGGAGCCTCCCAACACTTTGATCGCCATGATCTCTTTGGCGCCGCTGTTGTCGGCGACCGTGAGTCTCGTAAAACTTTGAATCATTATTTCACTCCTGCCTGAACGATCTCTTTGAGTCTAAAAGATTTTCTTTTGGAAATCGGTCGACATTCGATGGCAGTCACCACATCACCAACGTTTGCTTGATTTTTTTCGTCATGCACCAGATACTTTTTGAATCGCTTGACGATCTTGTGATATCTTGGGTGCATCACTTTTCTCTCTACGAGCAAAGATATGGTCTTGTCACCACTTTTTTTAACAACCGTTCCTTGTATCACTCTTTTGTAAGCCATTATCCAGCCCTTCTTTTCTCGGCTATCGCCGTTTTTATTCTGGCGATATCCTTTCTTGTTTTTCTGATTTGACTTGTGTCTTGGAGCTGCATCGTTTTTAGCTTCATTCGAAGACTAAAAAGCTCCAACTTCTTCTCCTTCAACAGTCCTTCAAGCTCTTGCAAGCTTTTCTCTTTGATCTCAGTATAGTTCATTTTCACTCTCTTGTGTCACGATTTTTGTTTTAAAAGGCAGTTTGTATCGTGCAAGATCGAGAGCCTCTCTTGCCAGACTCTCTTCGACTCCAGCCATCTCGTAAATGATCCGTCCGGGCTTGATGTTCATTACCCATTTCTCCACAGAACCTTTCCCTTTACCCATCCGAGTTTCGAGAGGTTTTTTGGTCAAAGGTTTGTCGGGGAAGACCCGGATCCAGATCTTACCGGTTCTTTTGACCTTTCTGGTCATCGCCACCCTGGCCGCTTCGATCTGTCGAGAATCGATCCGGCCATGCTCGAGGGCCTTGATTCCGATATTTCCAAACGCGAGACTGTTGCCTCTGTAGGCTTTGCCTCGGTTTCGTCCCTTTTGCTGCTTTCGATATTTTGTCTTTTTAGGCATCAACATGGTTAACTTCTCCTTCTTGGAGCTCTACGTCTTGGTTTTTCGGTAGGCTCTGGTCGGATCCCTTTTTGCAAAACCTCACCTTTGAAGATCCAGACCTTCACACCGATCACACCATAGGTGGTATGAGCTTCGGCATATCCGTAATCGATCTTGGCTCGCAGAGTATGCAACGGTACTCGTCCCTCCAAGTACCACTCCGTTCGTGCCATCTCGGCGCCACCCAAACGTCCAGCCACTTGGACCTTGATACCCTTCACACCCGCTTTTTGAGCGGCTTGGATAGCTTTTTTCATCGCTCGTCTAAAAGCCACCCGTCGCTCCAGCTGAGTAGCCACGTTTTCGGCAGCGAGCTGTGCGGATGCTTGTGGGCGCTTCTCTTCTTTAATATTGATATAGACCTCTTTGCCCACCAGTTTTTGAAGCTTTTGTTTGAGTTTTTCAATATCAGCACCCTTTTTACCGATGATGATACCAGGACGTGCCGCAACGATGGTGACCCGAAGCTTTTTCGCTGTTCGTTCGATGATGATGTTGCTCACACCTGCGTAGTAGAGCTCTTTTTTCAAAAAGTTTCTGATTTTGTAATCTTCCGCCACACGATCGGGCATTTTGTTGTAATCAGGAAACCAGCGAGACTCCCAGTTTCTGTTGATTCCAAGTCTGAGACCTATAGGATTGACTTTTTGACCCATTAGCTATCCTTCTTTTGTGCTACTTCTACATAGATATGAGAAGTTGGCTTCATAATTCTGCTGGCTCGTCCTCGTGCTCGTGGACGAAATCTTTTGAGGTATGGCCCACGATCCACTCTACAAGAGACGATCTCTACCTCTTCTGGTTCATATCCGCCATTGGCTACCGCACTGGTGATCACTTTGGAGATCACCTTGGCCGCTTTGTTCGGCATGAATTCCAATGCCGCCAACGCCTCTTCCGCGTTCATACCCTGCACCTCGCGAGCGATCAGTCTCGCTTTTGTAGGTGAGAGTCGAATAAATCTAAGAATTGCTTTGCTCATCACCTATCCTTATTTTCCGATTTTTTTCTGTACGGAGCCCTTGTGGCCTCGGAACGTTCTTGTCGGTGCAAATTCACCAAGCTTGAACCCTACATGGTTTTCCGTGATATAGACCGGTACAAATTGTCGGCCGTTGTGCACGGTGATTGTCAGACCGATCATCTCGGGTACGATAGTGCTTCTTCTTGACCATGTTTTGATCGGTTTTTTATCACCTGTCTCTTTTGCTTTGAGCACTTTTTTCATCAGATGGTCATCTACAAATGGACCCTTTTTAATACTTCTTGCCATCGTTTACCCTCTTATTTTTTCTTTCTTCTGGAGATTATAAGCTTGTCGCTTGGCTTTTTGCGTCGTGTCTTATAACCTTTGGTCGGTTTACCCCAAGGAGTCACAGGGTGTCCGCTTGGTCCAGTTTTACCTT
Source organism: Campylobacterales bacterium (assembly GCA_027002625.1). Taxonomy (GTDB): domain Bacteria; phylum Campylobacterota; class Campylobacteria; order Campylobacterales; family Nitratiruptoraceae; genus Nitratiruptor. The sequence continues at coordinate 6,819 of JALWZJ010000102.1, read as the reverse complement.
CACCACCACCGTGTGGGTGATCGACTGGGTTCATCGCACTACCTCGTGTTTGTGGTCTAATCCCCAGGTGTCTGCTTCGTCCAGCTTTTCCGATGACGATATTGGCATACTCTTCGTTGCCCACCACACCGATAGTGGCCATACATTCGCCAAGTACCTTTCTCATCTCACCACTTGGGAGTCTGAGGATCACGTATTTGCCTTCACGTCCCATGATCTGAGCGTAGGCTCCCGCACTTCTGGCCAGCTGTCCGCCATGTCCAGGCTTCATCTCGATATTGTGTACCAAAGTACCCACGGGGATGTTTTTGAGCTTCATCGCGTTGCCTGGGAGCACATCGAGCCCAGACTCTGCCGCTTCGACGATATCGCCGATTTTGAGCCCACTTGGCTGAAGAATATAGCGCTTGTCTCCATCTCTATAGATGATCAAAGAGATTCGGCAGTTTCTGTATGGATCGTACTCGATAGTGGCCACTCGACCAGGTACGCCAAATTTGTTTCGTTTGAAATCGATGATTCGATACAGTTTTTTCGCTCCACCTTCACGGTGTCTTGAGGTGATGCGTCCTTGGTTGTTTCGGCCAGCTCTTGTGGGAAGCTTGACCAAAAGCTTGCGTACACTTGGACGAGCAGTGATGTCACTGCTCTCCACCACACTCATAAATCTACGACTGGGCGTATATGGTTTGTATTTTTTTATTGCCATGCTCTATCCTTACACCGCTAAACTTTCTATGCTCGCGCCCTCGGGGAGCTTCACATAGAATTTTTTGTAGTTGTCACGCTTGCCTTCGATTCCTCGAAATCTCTTGGTCTTACCCTTCATACGAAGAGAGTTGATTTTGACTGGAGTGACACCGAAGTACTCTTTGAGTACCGCTTTGAGCTGGTTTTTCGTCATCTTATCGCTTGTTTGAATAACGATGTACCCCTCTTCTTGAAGGCCTAAACTCTTTTCTGTATAGATGATTGATTTGATATCTGTTATATCTGCCATGTTAGCCCTCTTTTACTATTTTTTCCCAAACCGGTTTTTCGATCACTATAGCTCGAAAAGCGGCTGCAAGATATGCGTTGAGTTCGTTTGGTTCGATCAAATATGCATTTGGCAAGTTTCTAAACGCCAAAAAGGTTTTTTCATCCAGATTCTCTTTGACGATCAAAGCGTCTCGTACTCCAAGCTTTTTAAGAAGCGCTGCCGCATCTTTCGTCTTACCAGATTCTACTGCTACGCTATCGACTACAAAAAGCGCTCCTTGTTCGCCCTTTTCGTTCAAGGCAAATTCCAAAGCTTTTCTCTTTTGCTTCTTGTTCACTTTTTGTGTGTAGTTTTTGGTGTTTTTAGGACCAAAAGCCACACCACCGCCTACGAAAATGGGTGATCTGATAGATCCAGCTCTCGCCCCACCTCGACCCTTTTGCTGCCAAGGCTTTCTACCGCCACCGCTCACCTCACCTCTACTTTTGGTGTGAGCGTTGTTGGCTCGGAGGTTCGCCGCATAGGCTTTGACGTAGAGGTAAAGGTTGTGGGGATTGATCCCTTGGAAATTCTCCGGCAACGCCAACTCACCAGCTTGCTCGAAATTTTCGTTCAGTACTATCGCCTTACTCATTTTACGATCCTTATCTTGCCGATTGCTCCGTTTGGTCCTGGAATGGACCCTTTGACAACCAAGATTTTGTTTTCTGGGTCGAAGCTGATCACTTCATTTTGGACGGTCACTTTTTTGTTGCCGTACTGTCCTGGCATCTTTTGACCTGGCATGATCCGTCCTGGCCATTCACACATACCTACAGATCCGGGAGCTCTATGGAAGCGTGAACCGTGGCTGTCAGGACCACCTGCAAAGTTCCATCGCTTGACGACTCCCGTAAATCCTCGCCCTTTGGAGTTGAGGCTCACTTTGACTCTTTTGGCCTCACTCAAAGGTGAATAGTCCAGATCGCCCGCCTCTTCGTTGGCCACTTTGAGCGTAACGAAGCGGTTGAATTGAGGTTCGAGGCCATACTTTTTTTGCTGACCCTCGATCGCCTTGTTTCGCTTTTTTCCTTGAGGATAGGCTACGATCGCCTTCCCGCCTTCAAGGATTTCGCACACTTTCGCATCTTTGACTTTGAGTAGCGTCACAGGTACGCTTGGTACTCCGATCGTTCTACTCATTCCAATCTTTTCTATGATAAATTCCATCTGTTCCCCTTACTCGCCCATTGATCTGACTTCGACATCCACTTCGGGAGCCAAGTCGAGCTTCATCAGTGAATCCACAGTATCCGGTGTAGCGGATACGATATCGATAAGTCGTGAATGTATTCGTATCTCGAACTGTTCTCGTGAATCTTTGTTGACGTGTGGTGATCTAAGAACGGTGTATTTTCTGATTTTCGTAGGTAAGGGAATAGGACCTCTGATCTCTGCCCCTGTTCGTTTTACAGCTTCGACGATAGCCGAAACACTTCTGTCCAAAACCCGGTGATCATAAGCACGAAGCTTCAATCGAATCTTTTCCATCGGTACCTTTCTAAAAGAACTCGTTGCCTAAGCAACCTAATTTGGAGCATGAATTATAAAACAAGCCATTTGCAAAATCAAGAGTTTTGGGTAGAATAGAGTAAATTTATTTCCTCCAAAGAAGGAAAATGGAACTACTCGAACTATTTTATGAAAAGAGTCTGGTCAAAAGCCGGTTTCTGCCAAGAAAAGCCTCTCTGCCCTCTGGCCAGAAAGTGGTGATCCAAGGTCCGAAATATTGTGGAAAGTACTCTTTCGTGCAGTATACATTGCAAGAACAAAAAGCCAACGCATTGGTGATCGATTGCGAAGACCCCAGGTACGACGCCCAGTATACCAAGGCCAATCTGGCCAACTTCATCCAAGCAAAAAACATCGATACGGTCGTCTTCTATGGGATCGAGGACTTCATATACTCGCCACCTATACGCACCATCTTCGTCTCTCACCACTTTTTGCCAAGCCCATATCCCACGCTACAGCTACACAACCTCGATTTCGAGGAGTTCATGCTCTTTGACAAGCACTCCGACCCAAAGGTCCTTTTCAACCATTTCCTCAAATGGGGCAACTATCCAGAAATCTCACAAATTCCAGAACACAAAAAAGAGAAGAGGTTGTGGGAGATATATAAACTCACTTTTGACCAAGAGCTTTCCATTTTTGCTCAACTTACTTTTTTCCAAGGCCACAACAGCTCCGTCTACTTCGCCTACAATCGTCTCAAAAACTATCTCAAAATCTCCAAAGATCGCTTCTATCACTTTTTCGAAAAGCTCCAGCAAGATGGCATACTTTTTGCCATACCCAAATATGGTAGCCAAAGAGCACCCAAACGGCTCTTCTTTCATGACTTTTTGGCCAAAACACTGTTTCACCTACAAAAAGAGTTTCCAAAAATTTTTGAAAATATGGTCTTTTTGGAACTCAAAGACAAAGAGCTTTTCTATCTCGAACCTTTGGGACTGTATATTCCCAAAGAGCGAAAGATCGTGCTCTCTATCCCATTTGGCAACGAAGTGCGCATCCAAAACAAGATCGAGCAGATTTTGGCCAAAAACCGAGTGGAGGTGGAAAAGATAGAGGTGGTCAGTGTGGGGAGCCGGTTTGTGTACGAGACCGGCTCCGTCACCTGCGAAGTCCTCCCCTTTTATGAATGGGCGGTGGGGAGATGACTATTTTTGCTTCTGCCTCATATGGCGTAAAAGATTGCGAAACATATTTGGATAGAGTGCTCGAGTCGGCATAGCACTATACGCACCCTCTATCGAAGAGAAATCGTACATACATCCACTCTCGCAGGGTACTATCACTCCGTTTCTGATCTCAAAAACTTTCCATACATTTCCTTTTTCATATGGGACATTGAAAATTCGCTGTACTCCTTCATTGGTAAAGACCTTGACTTGCGCTCCAGAATTGGCCAAAGCCATGCTCTGTCTTACATAGCTATTGCTATAGTCATGAACAAAATATTTATATACACCATTTCGGTCTATTTGATAGATCGTGACAGTTTCGGGACCATAGGAGGTAGTATCGTCTCTATCCAAAAAGGCTACCGGCTCAAGGCCACCATACTCCGAATCATATGTGGCGTACTGCTGGTGTTGAGTATCGTAATAGGCATATTTTTGAGCCCAATAGATATGGTACTTAAGCTGACCATTTTTCAAAAAGAGCAGATGAGAATCGAGATCGCTCGGCTTTTCACCCCAGGAGAGTTGAATTCTAAAGTGTTGCCCTGCTACAAGATTGGGGGAGAGGCTAATTTCTATATACTCATGAAGCTCATCTACTGTCACATTTGTATAATTTGGAAGATATCCATCTCTTTGAACCACCAATGTATAGTTGCCACTTGGTACATCTTGCAACCTGAAATTCCCCGAACTACCTGTAAAGGTCTCTTGTATAGGAGTTGAAGAGGATGTTACATAGGCTCCGGAATAGAGCTTGACAGAGGCATTAGGAATTGCGGCTCCCGTAGTGGAATCGATTACACTCCCCTCTACGGTGGCATGGATAACCTCAGAATTTTGAGAGATAAGTTGCACCACACCATAATTGACCATATTCTCTCCCTCGGAACCCAGAAGATCCATATTGAGATTGCCAAGGACTTGCTGATAGCCATCTTTTGCCACCGTCAAGGTATAGGAGTGGGTGGGATCGAGATTTTGTACGAAAAGATCGAAATGGCCATCCGAGGAGGATATGGTGGAGGCTACGACCCTACCTGTGGTATTGTCCATCAAGATAAGCTGCGCTCCGGGTAGAGGCTGACCAGTAGAGGCGCTCACCACCGTCCCTACGATATGTTTGGCACCGATGGTGCCAGGAAGCGTCTGCTGCCTGGGATCTCCTATGACGATATTGCGCCCATCAAATCCTACGCTCTGGAAATAGTCGTTCAAAGGGGTCCAGCGCAGATATCCAGTCTCGGGATCCATCCCCTCCAATTTCACCAGCGTAGAACCGTCGGAAGTGAGATAGATCCACCCAAACGGATCCTCTCTATCATATTGAGCGAAATAGCCATTGACAGGTACTCTGGTATTTGCCAGCTGCTGGATCGTCTGAGGGTCGAGCCCCTGGGCCCATATCGCCATTTCGAAGCAAAACAGTATCAAAAGCCACACTCTTGTCATATCTTTCCTTTCTTATAAAATTATAAAGTTTTTTATTGTAGATTAGAAATTATTAAGATTCTCTGAAAGGCGAGTATGCTTCTATGCGGTATCGACGAGGCGGGCAGAGGGCCGTTGGCAGGTCCTTTGGTGGTGGCTGGAGTGATTTTGAAAAAAAGAGTCTACAAGCTCGACGACTCCAAAAAACTCTCTTCCAAAGAGCGAGAAAGAAGATCCCAGCGTATACGCCAAGCCGCCCGCTACAAGATCGTCACCATCTCCAACGACTTCATAGACCAGTGGGGACTCTCGGCCGCCATCTCCCACGCCCTGTACGAAATCATCGATGCCCTACCGGCCGAGCAATATATCTTCGATGGTAACAGCACTTTTGGCGTGGATCGCATCACCCCTATCGTCAAAGCGGACCAAAAAATCAAGGAGGTGATGGCGGCCTCCATTTTAGCCAAAGTCCATAGAGATCACCTCATGTGCGAATATGACAAGCTCTATCCCGAGTACGGCTTTTGCCGCCACAAAGGCTATGGCACCAAAGAGCATATCGAAGCGCTCCGCCGCTATGGTCCAAGCCCTATTCACAGAAAAAGCTTTCATCCAAAAGCACTCGAGCCAAATCTTTTCAAAGGAGTCTCATGAGTCAGATCCGCTGCCCCAACTGCGGCACCCAAATCGATATCAACCAAACACTCTACAACGAACTCGAAGCCGCCGCCAAAGCGAAACTGGAGCGCGAAATCAAAGAGCATCGCCAAAAGTACAAAGAGGCGATGGAAGCCCTCAAAGCCCAAGAGCAAAGTATCGCTATACAAAAGGCGAAGCTCGAAGAAGAGGCCGCCCAAAAAGCCAAGCAGATGCTCCAAGAAGAGAAAAAACGTCTCCAAGCACAGCTGCGTCAAGAGGCTCAAGAGGAGACCAAAGAGCTGATCGAAGGGCTCAAAGCCCAATTGGCTCAAAAGAGCGAGCAGCTCAAAGAGCTCCACAAAGCGCAACTTACGATCGAACAACTCAAACAAGAAAAAGCCCTCATAGAAGAGCGCGCCAAAATAGAAGCCAGACGTCAGCTTAATGAAGAGCTCCAAAAGGAAAAGGAGCGTTTGGCCAAAATGATAGCCGAGGAGCACGAACTCAAACTAAAAGAAAAAGAGAAACAGCTCAGTGACCTCAAAACCCAGCTCGAAGAGGCACAACGCAAAGCCGATCTATCGAGCCAGCAGCTCCAAGGAGAGGTCCAGGAGTTGGCCATCGAGGAGTGGCTGGCGCTTCAGTTTCCTCTCGATACTATCGAGGAGATCAAAAAAGGGCAACGGGGGGCTGATTGTATCCAGCGGGTGTACAGCAAGGAGCTGGGCAGATGCGGGACGATCTACTACGAGAGCAAGCGAGCGAAGGAGTTCAAGCGTGAATGGATAGAGAAGTTCAAAGCTGATATGCGCGAGAAGGGGTGCGATGTGGGTGTGCTGGTGACTCAAGCGATGCCAAAGGGGATGGAGCGCATGGGACTGGTGGATGGCGTATGGGTCTGTAGTTTCGAAGAGTTCAAGGCTCTTTCACATGTTCTTCGCCACCATCTGGTGCGCCTGGCCCAAAGCGTCAAATCCCAAGAGAACAGAGCAGACAAGATGAGCCTGCTCTATAGCTATCTTACCTCCAATGAGT
>JALWZJ010000101.1 GCA_027002625.1 Campylobacterales bacterium | reverse complement strand
ATGATCTGCTGTTTTTGTTCCACCGTCACGTTCATGATCCGCTTTTTCCCACCATATCGAATAGCCTGCGCCAAAAATTCTCGCTCCGATCCTCTTGTAGCTGCAGCTCTTTTTTGCAAATAGCCGCGATATTTTGCGTGTAGGGATCTTTTGGATAGCGCATACAGATGAGCTCTTTGTTCTTGACCGCATGGCGAAGGTTGTTGGTGTAGAGCAAGATACCCATCAGCTCCAGATCGATCCCCAAAAATTTCTTGGCAGAGACTTTGAGCTTGTTGAAAGTGAGCTCTCCCTCTTCCTTGTTTTTGCACATATTGACCACGATTTTGAAACTATTATACCCATAGATGTTGTAAATAGACTTAATCAATGCATAAGCATCCATCAAAGCCGTAGGTTCGGGGGTGGTAATGATGTAGGCCTTGTGGCTGGCTCGCAAGAAGGCCGCCACCTTCTGATCTATCCCGGCTCCCGTGTCGATGATCACATAGTCGTAGCGGCTGGAGATCTTTTCGAGCTCGTTGACGATGGTCTGGATCGAGACATCCTCCATCTCGAAAATATCCTCGATCCCAGAAAACCCCAACAATGTGTCGAAACCGTAGGTGTGATGGATGATCGACTCTATAGGTTCGCCGCTAAAGAGATTTTTGATATTTTTGGAAGGATCGGCATCGAGAAAGAGATGGACGTTGGCCATACCGATATCGGCGTCGATGAGCAGTATCTTTTTACCAAAGGAGTTGGCCATGGTATAGGCGAAATTGACGGCGAAGTTGGTCTTGCCCACGCCCCCTTTGCCGCTGGCAATGGTGATGAATTTGGAGTTGGTGGTGCTATTTTTGGCCACCAGTTCTCTTAGTCCGCTCGCTTGATCCATCATGAGTGTTCACCTAATATATAGTTGGCCATCCGCTCGGGATTGAGGACACGGATATCTTCGGGTACCTTCTGACCCGTACTGATAAAGGAGACCGGGATATCGGCTTTGATGGGAAGATTGAGCAATATCCCGGGCTTGTAGGTCTCGTCGATTTTGGTAAAAAAGATGTCGTTTATCGGGAAAAAGGTGCGATAGCGATTGACGATCTCCATCGCTTCGGAGTTTTTGTAGTTGCAGCTGATCACCAAAGAGATATCCATAAAATCACTCCCACTGCCTAAAATCTCTTTCATCTCTCCAAGTCTCCAGTAGTCGTAGTGGCTTCTGCCCACGGTATCGATGAGCACCACATCCAAGCCATTGAGGTTTTGGAGGGTCTTTTTGAGGTTTTTGGAGTCGGTAATGGCGTAAAAGGGGATATTGAGGATGTTGGAGAAGGATCTGGCCTGCTGGATCGCTCCCACTTTGAAGGTGTCGATACTGATGACGGCGATTTTGAGCTTTTGATTGATCACCAGCTCCGAAGCGATCTTGAAAAGGTTGGTGGTCTTGCCCACCCCAGTGGGTCCTACGAAGGAGATCACCTTGAAAGCTCCCTTTTGCAGGCGTAATGGCCCTTTGAACTTGATCTTCTTTTCTATCGCGTTGACAAGCGCCTCTTTGAAAAAGGAGGTATTGAGATCGAATTTGTTGGCGTCGATATCGAATCCACACGACTCCTTGACCAGCATCTTGGCTATCTTTGGATCCACATCTTTTTTGATGAGTAGCTTGATCAGATCCAGTGCGTCTCCCGTAAACTCCTTGAACTGCTCGGCAAAATCCAGCTCTGCTGGCATGGAGGTGTGGGAAGGAAGGCTCAGATCGCTCCCGCATCCCCCCTGCTCTATCGCCTTTTTAAGAGGCTCGATCTTCTTGTCGATCATCTTCTCGATCTTTTCCAAAAATCGATCGATCTCCTCGTTCTTCTCCTCTTTGGCCAAAAGATCGAAAAATCCCTCCTCGGGACTTGGCACCTGGATGAACAAGGAGTACTTTTTCCTACCAAAGAGCCCCCCTTTGCTCACCTCGTAGCTGATGATCTTCACATCCTTGCCATACTCCTTTTTGGCCCTCAAGATCAACTCGTCCAGATTGTGACCTTCGTACTTAACTATTTCCATCGAACGTCACCTTCGCTACGATATTGAGTTTGGTTTTGGGCTCCACTTCGTTGTAGGAGAGCACTGCCACATTGGCCAAGTATGGTTCGATCAGTTTACGCACATATCGCCGCACGCTGGAAGAGGCAAGCAACACGGGGGTGCGCTGCTGGACGATGAATTTTTCCATATTGGCATTGATCTGCATGATGAAGTTTTGCAACTTTTGCGGATCGATGGGCGGGAGATTACCGTTGTACTCTTTGATCTTCTCATATAGATACTCTTCACTCTTGCTATCCATCACCATCGCATAGAGCACTCCATCCTTGGCGTAAATAGATGTAATGAGGCGAGAGAGGGCTTCACGCACCAGCTCCGTGAGCACGTCGGTGTCGGTGGTCTTGGTGATGTTGTCCGCCAAGGCCTCTATGATGGAGAGCAGATCTTTGATGGGGATGTTCTCTTTGAGTAGATTTTGCAGCACTCTATGCAAGATCGAATACGAGACCTGCTCTGGCACGATCTCCTTGACGATAGGATAGCGTTTGGCCAAAGCCTCCACCAGCTCTTTGGTCTCACTACGCCCCAGGATCTCATAGGAGTGGGCTTTGATCACTTCGGAAAGATGGGTGATGATGACGGTGGGGATATCCACTACGGTGTAGCCCAGCATCTTGGCCTTGTCTCTATCTTTTTCGTCGATCCAGTAGGCTTTGAGACCGAAGGTGGGTTCGGTGGTCTCTATCCCCTCTATTTTGCCTCTGGTGTTGCCCGTATCGATAGCCAGATATTTGCCAGGATGGACCTCCCCTCTGGCCACCTCTATCCCTTTGATGAGGATGCGATACTCCCCAGATCCTAACTCCAGATTGTCCTTGATATGGATGAGGGGTACCAGCAGACCCAGCTCACGGCTTAGCTGCTTACGCAGCGATTTGATCCGCTTGATCATCTCCCCACCTTGGGACTCGTCCACCAAAGGTATGAGCCCATAGCCGATCTCAAAAGCGATGGTCTCGGGCTGTACCACCAGCTCCTCTTCTTCCTCCTCGCTTTGTTGGAGCAGCTCCTTGGCCTTCTCTTCGGCCTCTTGGACCTCCTTGTTCTTCATCTCAAGCTGCATCATATAAGCCGTGATCGCCAAGATAGAGGCCAAAGTGGCGAAAGGAACGAAGGGCATCCCGGGCACGATCCCTATGATGAAAAGGGCACCAGCCGTCATGTATAAAGCCTTGGGGTAGCTGGTAAGCTGTGAAAAGATCTCTTTGCCCAAGTTGGTCTCGGAGACGGCTCTGGTGACCATCAATCCAGCGGCCGTGGAGGTAATGAGCGAGGGGATCTGGCTCACCAGCCCATCCCCCACCGTCAGTAGCGTAAAGTTGGCGGCAGCCGTGGAGATATCCATACCCTGCTGCAGTGTGCCTATGGCGATACCACCTACGATGTTGATGAGGGTGATGATGATCCCCGCTACCGCATCGCCACGGATGAATTTACTCGCACCATCCATCGCTCCATAAAAGTCCGCCTCTTTGGCGATCTCCTCACGCCGCCTTTTGGCCTCTTGTTCGTCGATGAGGCCGGCGTTGAGGTCGGCGTCGATGGCCATCTGCTTTCCTGGCATCGCATCGAGGGTAAATCTCGCACCCACTTCACTGATCCGCTCGGTTCCTTTGGTGATGACGATGAAGTTGATGGTGACCAGCACGATAAAGACGATGATCCCCACGATATAGTTGCCGCCCACCACGAACTGGCCAAAACTCTCGATCAGCTTCCCCGCCGCATCGGGCCCTTCGTGACCATGCAACAAAATCCGCCTCGTAGTAGCCACGTTGAGGGAGAGGCGAAAGAGCGTGGCGATCAGTAGCAAAGAGGGAAAGGCCGAGATCTGCAAAGGATTGTTGATATAGACCGTGGCCATCAGCATAATGAGCGAGAGGGTGATACTGGTGGTAAGCAAAATATCGAGCAAAAAAGGAGGTACAGGTAGTACCATCGAGCCCAAAATGGCCAAGATCAGTACGACGATGATGGCGTCGGAGTGCTCGTTGATCTTGGTGATGATACGGGTGGGCAGCGTCTGGGTCATTTGCTATTCTTTTGGTAGCTTTCCAAAGCTTTGGCCAGATACTCTTTGATCCCTAATGCATCAGAGTCCGAGATCGCTTTGGCCATCTGCATATCGAACATATCCCAATACATCTTCGAGTCAAATCCACTATGAGTGCCATTTATGCTCTGAATGGACTTTCTGCTTTCTTTCAAAAACATATGCACAAACTCCTCTTCGAAGGCTTTGAGAGCTTGGGATTTGGATTTGATTTGAGAGAGTTGATTGAGATCCCAATAGGCTTCTATCTTCATGGTCCCACCTCACATGATCTTGATTTTTGCATGCAGTTTTCCAGCTTTCTTGATCGCCTCGATGATGGCGATGAGATCTCTTGGAGATATTCCCAGATCGTTGAGAGCCTGTACCAGATCTTTGAGTGAAGGAGAGCGGATACCGAAAATATGGCCACTCTCTTCCATCACTCCAGTCGTTACCTGTGTGGCCTGCACCGTCTGACCTCCAGAGAGGGCGGGTGGCTGGGAGATTATAGGCTCTTTTTGGACCGTGACGTAGATGTTGCCGTGAGAGACGTAGATAGGAGTGTCGATCTTGATATCTCCTCCCATGATCACGGTACCGGTGCGTTCGGAGATCACGACGGTGGGCTCGTTGACACTCTCCACTTTTGTCGCAAGCACTTGGGAGAGGAAATGGACCTTGTCGCTCATATTCTCGGGAAAAGCGATCTGCACGGTAGCCGAATCTTTGGCTTTGGCTAAAGGCTTGCCAAAGCGGGCGTTGATACTATCGACGATATTTTTGGCCAATTCGAAATCTGGCTGCTTCAAA
>JALWZJ010000100.1 GCA_027002625.1 Campylobacterales bacterium | reverse complement strand
CTCGCTGGCGAAAAAGTCTGATCCGAACTCTTCGATCGCCTTTTTGGCCAAATCTTTGATATAGTCGCCTCGGTAGTACTCCTCGGGCCACTGGACGGACTCTCCCATCTCCTCTTTTGCCGCCAAATAGATAGAAAGTCCCAAGAGATAGATCTGATTGCCCGCATCGTTGATGTAGTACTCTTTTTGGATTTTGTTGCCAAGATGGCTACCCACTCTTGCCAGCGCATCTCCAAGCACCGCTCCTCTGGCGTGCCCGATATGCAGCGGACCCGTGGGGTTGGCGCTGACAAATTCGAGCAGTATGGACTCACCTTGCTCGTCAGCTCCGAAGCGCTCTTCGTTTTTGAGAGCCCACGTGGCATACTCGTCCAAAAAGGTTTCGCTCAGCTTGAAGTTAACATACCCCTTGAGAGGCTCCACTTTTTCAAAGATGGGAGACTCTTGGAAAGATTTGGCGATTTCATCAGCTATTTGCATAGGAGATCTACGCAGCTCTTTGGCCAAAGAAAAAGCGATAGGAGTGGCATAGTGACCAAACTTTTTCTCTTTGGGCTTTTCGAGAAGTACATCTTTGCCCAATACTTTTTTCAGTTCTTGCTGAACCTTCTTTTTCAAATCGCGTTCCTTTGTCGAAGAGGGGCCAAGCCCTCCTTAGGCGTTGGTGGTCTCTTTTGATTGGGTAGGGCTCTTTTGGGTATCGGTGGTCGAAGCGGTGCTCTCTTGGGTGATCTCTTTTTTGGGAGTCTCCTCCTCATCCTCGTTCATCGCTTTTTTGAAGTTTCTGATCCCGCTTCCAAGACCCTTGGCGAGCTCAGGAATCTTTTTGGCTCCAAAAAGTAGTACCACAATGGCAAGAATCACTAAAAGTTCCGGCATACTGGGCATTCCCATAATCACTCCTTCGGTTTATTATGTAAAATAATACTCAAAAATTCTTAATATGAGGTTTAAACCCTTGGGTAATCAATGGGTCTTCCAATAGCCGACAAACTCCTCCACCTCCTTGGGATCTCGTTTGAGTCTGGCCGCTTTGGCCACGGCAAGGATCTGCTCTTTTGAGCGGGAGAGTTCGCTATTGATGAGGATAAAGTCGTACTCTTTCATATAGGCCATCTCCTCGATGGCGTTTTGGAGTCTTTTTGCAATAGTCTCAGGAGTGTCGGTCCCTCGCATCTGCAAGCGATGCTCGAGCTCGCTCATCGAAGGTGTCGTGACGAACACGGAAGTAGCAAGTGGCGCCAAGTCACTCCTCTTGATAGACTCGAATCCTTGCACGTCTATGTCGAAAAGTACCAGCTTTCCCTCATCGAGGGCTTTGAGCACCGGACGCAAGGAGGTACCGTAGTAATTGCCGTGCACATTGGCCCACTCCAAAAACATCCCCTCTTCTATATCCTTTTCGAACTCCTCTTTGCTGACGAAATAGTAGTCTTTTCCTTCCACCTCTCCCGGACGCTTGGGGCGCGTAGTGGTGGATATACTAAAATAGACATTCTCCTCTTTTTCCAAAACGGTCTGAATCAGTGTACTTTTGCCAGCTCCACTGGGACCCGAGAGGATAAGAAGCGAGCCTTTTTTAAACATCGCTTCTATCCGGAAAAGAGATTTTGATGGTGATATCGAGCTGCATTCCATCGAGCAGCTCCTTCAAGGAGGCAACGGAGAGATTTTGCACGTTATCGGTGACGCTCTTCAAAGCTTCTGCATGGGTTGGAGTAGAAACTTGAGCCGGCTGCTGGAGAGGAGCTTCGGACTTTTGGTGCTCCTCTTGGAGGGGATCGTGAGGTTGCTCTTGAAGAGGCGGCTCGCTGAGCGAGGGCTCTTCTATTTGCTCTTCCACACTTTCAGTCAAGATCGACTCCGGAGTCTCCTCGGCTACGCCAACCTCCTCTTTTTCCTCCAATAGCTGACTCACCTCATGCAGATCACCCTCATCCAATACACCGCTCTTTCCCAAATCTTCAGTGACAAAAGGGGATTCCTCTGGCTCCTCTTCGATCTGAACGATACTCTCCTGCGACTGGGTAGGCGCGCTCTCTTCTTCCATGAACATCTCAAATGGTGAGGGCTCCTCTTTTTCCTCCTCTTGAAAAAGGGGTACTTGCTCTTTTTGGGATTCGATATCCGCTTTGATCTTACGAAGGATCTCTATCAAATCGGTGGGTAAGAAGGGTTTGGAGAGCAAAAAGTCGAACTCGGAAGCATTGATGTTTTTGGAGCTTGTAACAAGACCCAATTGATAATATTTGAGATTTTGTTTGATCACGTTCAAAAAGTTTTCGTCGTACATCTCGTCATCGATCACCACCACATCGTAGTTGCCAGAGGGAAGATGATAGACATCCTCGCACTCCTCAATCTCGAAGCCGGCTTTGGGTACACTCATCATCATCATACGAGATACCACCGGATTTTTGTTAATGAGTAGCAGTTTCATACTGGCCCCCGCTTTTTTAGTGTATTTTAATATCTTTTTGCTTTAATTACGCTATCAAGCGCTAAAGGCGAAAAGTGAAAAAGTTGCTCATATTATCGCTATTCATCCCTTTTTTGTTAGCCGGCGAACTCTATTTTATGCCATTCGAGGCCAAGAGCGCCAAAGGCCAGCTACTTCGTTGGATCGACGAGGCAAAAAGCAGCATAGATGTAGCTATCTATAGCTTCACCAACAAATCCATAGCCAAACATCTCAAAAATGCGGCCAAAAGAGGAGTACATATTCGTATCGTATTCGATCATGATCAGATAAAAGATCGATACTCCAAACTTCGCTATTTGGCCAAATATCACAATATCGAAATCTTCACGATCAGAGGCAAATATGCCAAAAGGGGGGATTATTACGGAAAGATGCATATCAAAATGGGGATTTTCGACAACAAAAGAGTCTCTTTCGGTTCTGCCAACTGGACCAATTCCGCATTTTCTAAAAATTACGAGGTAATCTATTTTACGAAAGATTTCGCTGTGGCCAAAAAGGCCAAGAGAGGGTTCGAGCGCTTGCTTCGATCGGCCAAGCGCTACTGAGTTACTTACGTAGCTCCTTGATACGTGCCGCTTTTCCTCTTCTATCTCGCAGATAGTAGAGTTTGGCTCGTCTCACACGACCTCGTCTAAGGACTTTGATATCTTTGATGCTGTCGCTGTAAAGTGGGAAGATCCGCTCTACACCTACGTTGTTGGCACCGATCTTTCGCACGGTAAAGGTTTTGCCTGTCCCTTCACCTTTGACAGCGATACAGACTCCTTCGAAATTCTGAATACGAGTCTTTTCACCCTCTTTGATCTCCACCGCCACACGCAAAGTATCACCGGCTTTGAATTCTGGTACGTTTTTCGCCTCTACCTGAGCTTTTTCGAAATGCTCGATATATCTATTTCTCATCTTCTATCCTTTTGTCGGGTCTATGGAATTTTGTCTTCATTTGCGCCATCTCATATTTTAAGGCGCTAATTCTACTATGATTACCCTTTAAAAACTCTAAAACAATGGGGCTACCTTGGAAAACATCTGGCTTGGTGAATGCAGGAGCCTCCAAGAGCTCCTTTTCGAAGCTCTCCTCCACCAACGACTCTTCGTTGCCCAAAACTCCCGGCACATTGCGCAAGATTGCATCGCTCATAGCCAAAGAGGCGAGCTCCCCGCCGGTGAGCACGAAATCCCCAAGACTCAGCACCTCGTCGGCATAGAGCTCGATGAGCCGTTCATCAAATCCTTCGTATCTGCCACTCACAAAAATCAGATGCTCTTTTTTGGCAAGTCTTTTGGCATCCTTTTGGTTAAATGGCTTGCCCACGGGTGTGGTGAAGATCACCCAGCTCTTTTTGGTCTTTATCGCTTCCAGTGCATCGGCAATGGGCTGGGGAGTGAGCAGCATACCGGCTCCTCCACCCACTTTGGGCTTGTCCACCTTTTTGTGGCGATCTTCACTAAAGGAGCGAAAATCGACAAACTCTATCGTAAAAAGTCCCTTCTCTTGTGCTCGCTTGAGGATCGAATCTTGGAAATAGCACTCCATCAAGTGGGGGAAAAGGGTGAGATAGGAGATCTTCACGAAGCCTCCAAGATATCTTTCGCTCCTTGGACCTCGATGCGTTTGTCGGTGGTATCCACCTCTTTGATGAAAGGGTCTTGGAAAGGAAGTAAAAAGCTTTTGGACAGCCCCTCTTGGATCAAAGTCTCATCGGTGGCGATATCGAGATAATCGCAACTTGGAAGCCTCTGAATGTCGCGCACTTTCCCAAGCCGTTCGCCCTCTTCGTAGATATCGCTTCCAATGATATCGAACCAAAAGTACTCCCCCTCCCCCAGTTGCAACTCTCTCTTCGTTCGCTCTTCGTCGCTGTAGAGATAGGCGTTGGTGTAGCGTTTGGCCTCCTCGGGAGAGTCTATGCCTTCGAACTTGACGGTCCCTCGCTTGGGATTGTAGGATTGGATCGTCAGCTCACCACGGTCCGTATGGAATACAGCGCCTTTCTTGAACTGCTCGGGAAAGTCGGTAAGCTCATGGAGTTTCATCTCACCTTTGAGGCCCACACTTCGGCCAAGTCTGGCCACACTGAGCTTCTTCACCTTCACCTCTTGGTCTGGACGTTTACTTTGTAGCTGATCCGATCCTTGGCTTTGCAACCGGAGATCACCGTCTTGATCGCTCCGATCATCTTGCCCTCTTTACCGATGATCTTTCCCACATCAGCTCCGTTGGCATAGATGGTGATCTCACTGAAAGTATCATGGATGCGCCGCTGCACCACCTCGATATCTTCGGGATGGTTTGCCAAGAGTTTGACATACTCCCGGACGAAATCTTCTACCATCTTAGCGACCGCTGAGTTTTTTGACCCGCTCGCTCATCTTCGCTCCCACAGAGAGCCAGTAGTCGAGTCGCTCCTCGTCGATCTTGACGGTTGCTGGATCGGTGAGAGGATTGTAGTATCCAATGTTTTCGATCCATCCACTATCTCGCCGTCTTCTGCTATCCGTCACCACGATTCGATAAAAAGGCTTCTTCTTTCGTCCATATCGTGCAAGTCTGATTACTGTCATCTATTTTCTCCTTTTCAAAGTTGATATTTTAACCACTTCACACCGTGATGTAAAGTGGCCAAAACATCAGCGAACAGGCGGCATCCCCTGGCCACCCATCTGCTTCATCATATTTTGAATATCTTGCATTCCCTTTTTACCAGCGAACTTCTTGGCAAATTTCGCGGCGTTATTGAACTGCTTTAAGATCTTGTTGACCTCTTGGGGAGAGAGCCCGGCTCCTTGGGCGATACGGCGCTTTCTGGAGCTGTTTTTTAAGATCAGATCTGGATCTTTTCTCTCCTTTGGTGTCATAGAGTTGATCATCGCCTTGATCTTTTTGATCTCTTGGGAGTTTTCCAGGTCCAGATCCTTGATCGCCTTGGCCATGTTGCCCATCCCCGGGATCATGGAGATGAGGCTTTTGAGACTCCCCATCTTTTTGATGGATTCGAGCTGCTCCAAAAAGTCTTCGAAATTGAATTTCCCCTTGGCGATCTTTTTGCTGATCTTTTTGGCCTGCTTCTCATCGATCACCGCCGCGGTCTTCTCGGCCAAAGATTCGATATCCCCAGCTCCCATCAGGCGGTTGGTGATACGCTCGGGGATGAAGACCTCCAAGTCCGGCATCTTCTCACCGGTCCCGATAAAGCGCAAAGGTACACCGATCTGATGAGCCAGACTCAACGCCACGCCCCCTTTGCTATCTCCATCGAATTTGGTGAGGATCACACCCGTAATCCCCACCTCCTCATTAAACTTGGCCGCACTTCGCACCGCATCTTGGCCGGTCAAAGAGTCCGCCACATAAAAGACCTCGTCGGGACTCGCAGCCTCTTTGACACGCTTCAACTCCTCCATCAAAGCTTCATCGATGGCCAGCCGTCCGGCAGTATCGATGATCACTACGTCGTAGAGCTTCTCTTTGGCAAGCTTCAAAGCATCCTGGACCACTTTGACAGGATCTTGTTCGCCCTCTTCTCCAAAGAAGTCCACTTCCACCTGTGCGGCGATCTGGCGCAGCTGCTCCACGGCTGCAAGCCGCTGCAGATCCGCTGCCACCAAAAGCACCTTTTTGCCTCTGAGCTTGAGATAGTTAGCAAGCTTGCCTGAGGTGGTGGTCTTTCCGCTTCCTTGCAGACCCGTCATCAGCACCACAGTAGGCGGTTTAGAGGCGTAGACGAACCCCTGCTTGGCTCCAGGTGCGGTCAATATGGCGGTAAGATTGTCCTGTAAAGCTTGTAAAAAGCTCTCTCTTCCGATGCCGGCTTGCTTGGTCTGCAGCTCCACCTTTTGGAGTAGCTCTTTGACCACTTTATGGTGGACATCGGATTTGAGTAGACTCTTTTTGAGTTCACCCAAAGCCTTTTTGAGAGCTTTTTCATCATCTTTGAAGCGAATCTTTTTGATCGCATTGGTGAATGAATTGGACAACGTTTCAAACAAATCCTACCCCTTTGACCTTTGAGTGAGCAATTTTACTTAAATGTTCATTAATTTTAGCTAAATTTAATCTTTATCTAATCTCAAAATCTTTCGGCTCCGGTGCTTCGATATCGTAATTTAGCAGTTTGATCCGTTTGGAATGGAGCATCATACGACTCCAGGGCTTGCCACCATAGAGGGTATCGCCCAAGATGGGATATCCGGCACGAGCCAGATGCACACGGATCTGATGGGTACGTCCCGTCTTGATCACCGCTTTGACCTTGGTCTTTTTGCCGTGGATCTCCAAAGGCTCCACATAGGTATGGGCCGGCAGACCTTTGGATTTTGAGATATGGCTTTTTGCTTTGCCCCCTTTTTTGACTGTGAGGATCGGATAGTCGATCTCCATCGGTTCGGCCAAGATCCCCTCCACCCAGGCCGTATACTCTTTGTAAACCTTTTGGTTTTTGAACTCATTGATAGCTTTTTTGCGAAAATCCTTGTCCTTGACCAGCAGCAGCACGCCACTGGTCTCTTTGTCCAGGCGATGGAGCAGATCGTATCCACTATCTTTTTTGATCTCTTCGCTGGTGATGTGGGCCGGTTTGTTGACGGCCAAGATCTGCTCATCTTCGAACAAAACTTCAGGCTTCTCTACCTGTTTGACGCGAAACTTGGTCTTGGTATCGATCTCACCCCTGGCGATCTCCACTTTTCGATCGCCCACATACACCAGACCCCTGTCGATTAGCTCTTTGGCCTTTTTATTGGAGATTCCTAACTGCTGCGCCAGGACTTTATATGCTTTATCTTTCATCCATTTCCTTTATAAACACTTCTATTTTTTCATTTCTTGGCAATCGGATGCGCTTTTTTTTGCTCGTCTCGCCGCTTATGAATTCTACTGAACTTTTTGGCACTTTGAAACTTTTGGCCAAAAACTTGATGAGCTCTTTATTGGCCGCCCCTTCCACTGCCGGAGCTTTGATATTGACTTTGAGCGCATCGTCAAGTATCTGGGCGAAGCGATTTTTGCTCGACCCGGGCTGGGCCTTGATCGAAAGCGTCACCCACTTCTCATCCATTTCGTACCACATTTTCGATCCTTTCGACGATCGGCTCTATCGTGACACGTCCAGTGATTTTGGTCGGCTGCCATGGCCCTTGCAAAGCCTCTTGCAACGCATTGGCCTCCACCACCGCTATCCCCTCCACATAGGAGTAGGTCTGCTGCTGGTTGTGATAGTGAGGACCACTGATGATCGGTACACCAAAATAGGCCGCTTCGATAGGGTTGTGCCCGCCGATACCATCGATGAAACTCCCCCCAAGGATCACCAGATCGGCGATGGCGTAGAGATTGATCAGCTCTCCCATCTGATCTACGAGTACGATATCGGCATGCAGATCCTCTTTTTGGCTGAGGCGGTGGTAGCGCAGCCCCTCTCGCTCGGCGATGTGACGCAATAGCTCGTCCACTTCATCGAAGCGCTCGGGATGACGTGGCACTACCGCCAATGTACTCTTGCCCATCTGCGTCATCACCCAGTCGGTAGCGACGATCTCCTCTTCGGGATCGTGGGTACTGGCTGCGACGATGAGGGGACGAGATTTGTTGTACCGTTTTGTTACCACTGGCTGAGAGAGGAGTTTGATATTGCCCGTCACCTCCACATTTTTGGCCCCCAAAGCCTCCAGCCTCTTTTTGTCCTCCTCGCTTTGGGCGTAGACATGATCGATGTTGGCGAACACCCTTTTATAGAACCAAGCGAAGCGGCGATATTTTGGATAGCTTCTATCAGAAATTCTTGCATTGACCAAAAAGGTGGCGGCACCTCTTTTTTTGGCCAAAAAAAAGAGCAGATACCACAGCTCCGCCTCCATCACCACCAATGCCTTCACTGGCCGTAGCCACCCCCAAAGCCAAGGCTCGTATGGCAGATAGCGTACCTGAGCCTCTTTGTAGGCTTTGGCCGCTTCGTAGCCCGTTTGGGTGATGACGCTGATCCCTTTGCGATCAAATCTTTCTATCAAAGGAGCCAAAGCTTTGGTCTCACCCAAGGAGCAGCTATGAAAATGAATATCGATACCTTCAAACGGTGGGTTTTTGTAAAGGAAAAAGCGAGCTGGAATGGAGCGGCGATACTTGGGCAAGAAACTCATCAGTAGCGCCACAGGCCATAAAAGGCCAAAGGCCACTACGAGCAGAGCCGTATAGAGGTAAGGAAACATCTAATTACTGGGCGTCCTCTTCTTCGATATAGAGGATTCGTCCACAGTGAGGACAGGTGGTGATCTCTTCGCCTTTGATCACGTTGGCGTAGGTTTTGTCGTTGATCTTCATAAAACATCCCATACAGGCCTGTTTCTTGACCGGCACGACGGCGGTGTTGCCAGCCCATCTTCTGATCTTTTCGTAAAAGGCGAGAATCTGCTGAGGGATTTTGGCCACGAGTTCACTCTTTTTCCTAAAAAGTTCCTCTCGCTCCTTTTCCAGCTTCTGAAGTTCGCTATCGACCTCTTGTTTTACCTCATCAAGGCGTTCTTCGATCTTGGCCAATTGCTCTTGAAGAGCCTCTTTTTCTTCTTGTTTCGTTTCACATATATTTTCAAGTCTGGCTATTTCATCGTTTGCGAAATTGATCTGCTCTTTTGCGATATCCTCTTCGAGCTGGATAGCTTTGAGCTCCTTTTCGGTCTTGACCTGGCCACTCTTTTTCTCCAGCTCTGATAGCTTTTCACTCAGCTCTTGAAGGTGCAGCTCGTTTTTGCGCTTTTTGAGCTCGCACTCTTGGATCTCTTCGTCTATCTTTGCGATCGCTTCTTGGAGGGTCTGCTTCTCCTCTTCGACTTTTGTCAGTCTCGCTTTGACCTCTTCGATTTTGGGGCCAAAGTCGTCGATCTGCTTGTCTATTTTGGAGAGTTCCACCAACTGCTGGATATACTGTTTCATTCATTAGGCCTTTAGCGGGTTTTTTATTGTCGCAATTATAGCCTTAATTGACTCTTTTTTCAATTGCTCCTGCAAGGCTTCGCTAAAGTAACGCTCGCTCTCGAAATGGCCGATATCGATCACTCCAAGCCCCAAAACTTTGGCTTTCATCGCATCGTGATACTTCAAATCCCCTGTCAAGAAAAGGTCCGCTCCTATCCTATCCATAAGGCTACCACCACTGCCTGTGACCATCGCCACTTTTTTGATTTTTCTGGAGGTAGGCACATATCTGGGACAAACCAAGCCAAAGCGCTCCCTCACCCACTCCAACAACTCCTCGAAACTCCCCTCCTTTTCAAAATAGCAGACAAACTCCTCACATTTTGGCTCCACACCCAGAACGTTTCTGGCCACATAGACTCCCAGATGGGTCTTGTCGAAGTTAGTGTGCATGGCGATATGGGCGATATCTTTTTTGATCATAGGTACCAGTAGTTTGGAGGGGTAGCTGTGATATTCGATGGATCGAAGTTTGCCAAAGATCAGAGGATGGTGGGTCACAAGAAGGGAGCGTGGCGGCAAGGAGTCTATAAGCTCCTCGTCCACATCGATGCAAAGATAGATATTTTCGATCTCTTGCTCCCAGTCCCCCACTTGCAGTCCCGAATTGTCCCAACTCTCTTGCAGCTCAAAGGGAGAGATACGATCGAGCAGGGAGTAGATCTCTTTAAGCCTCACTTGGCTGCTCCAAAGACTCTTTGTAGACCTCGGCACACCCTTTGGCCAACTCTCTGACTTTGAGGATGAAGTTTTGGCGCTCGGTCACGCTGATCGCCTTTCTGGCATCCAAAGTATTGAAAATATGGCTGGCCAGCAAGCAGTAGTCGTATGCCGGCAGTGGGAGCTTTTCGTCCAAGCAGCGCTTGCACTCACCTCTGGCCTCCTCGAACCAATCAAAAAGCATCTTCGTATTGGCTACCTCGAAGTTGTAGCGGCTATACTCGAACTCGCTTCGTTTGTGCACATCCCCATAAGTGACCCCCTCGCTCCAGAGGATATCGAAGACGCTCTCCACACCCTGCAGATACATCGCCAGCCGCTCAGTCCCATAAGTGATCTCCACAGCCACCGGATCGCATTCGAAGCCTCCCACTTGCTGAAAGTAGGTAAACTGGGTCACCTCCATCCCATCGAGCCAGACCTCCCAACCAAGCCCCCAGGCACCAAGTGTGGGACTCTCCCAGTTGTCTTCGACGAAGCGCACATCATGCCCTCTCCAATCAAGCCCCAAAGCCTCAAGACTTTGCAAATAGAGCTCTTGGATATTATCAGGGCTTGGCTTGATGAGGACTTGAAACTGATAGTATGCTCCCAGGCGATTAGGGTTTTGGCCATATCTGCCGTCGGTGGGACGGCGGCTTGGAGCCACGTAAGCCGTAGCCCAAGGTGTTGGATCCAAAGACTTCAAAAAGGTGGCTGGATGGAAGGTCCCTGCACCGCTTGGAAAGTCGTAGGGTTGAAGGATGGTGCACCCTTGCTTGGCCCAAAAGTCTTGAAGCCTCAAAAGCATCTGGCTAAAGGTGATCATAATCCAAGCTCTCTTTCAATTTTGGCCTGATCGAACCCACAGATCCAGCGGCTTCCCACCAATACTACAGGTACACCCCTGCATCCATGCTTGATGCAGTCTTGGGCCGCTTTTTGGTCCTTGCTGATATCGATCTCTTTGAATTTGATCCCGTTTTTTTTGAAAAACTGCTTGGCTCTTGTACACCAGACGCATCCTGGACTGGTAAAGAGTACTACCCTTTTTTGAGGCTTGCTCATCTTTCCTCCTTCAATGTTTGTTGGTTCGCACACAAAAGATCACCGATCTGGCAGCCGGTACGGGCGGCCACTACCGAGCATTTGACCTTGAACAAAAAGAAGAGCCGCGCATCCTCATAGCTCTCCATACACTCGAAATTCCCCATCCCTTTGGCCAAAATCAGATCCGCTTCTTGGTAGACCTTTCGTGCCCTCTCATTCGCTCGCTCCATCAAAAATCCGGGCGTATCCACACCGCTGTCGACCACCTCACACACCTCATCCATCCCCACCATCTTCGCCTCTTTGAGGGTCACATCGTTGATGATAGGACGACCCCGTACGAAATAGTAGATCTGAAGATCTGGAAAATATCGGCGAAAAACTTCGATCATCAACTTGTCGAAAAGATGCTCTCCCGCATTATCACCGATGATTACCAGCTCCTTGGACTTTTGCGATCTTTGAATGAAGCGCTCCATCTCGTCGATAGCGAAGCGTGCTTCAAAAATCGCTCTTACCTCTTCTTCCAGATCGAAGCTCACCTGTGTGGCAAAATCGATCACGTTACCAGCTACTGCGGCGCGAAGAGCCGCTTTTACAGGATCAGTGGACTCCTCCACTCTTTTTTGCACCCAAGGCAGCAGCTCTTTTGCCTTTTGGATGGAGCGCAGCTTCTGCTCTTCGTACGGATCGTCGGTGCCGATAATGCGAGAGAGCATTGGGTAAAGCTCGGCGGCAGCTTCTGGAGGAGTGCGATCAAGAGCAAGAGAGGCCAAAAACTTCGCCCCTTCGTGTAGCACCTCCACGCTGCACTCCTCATTGCACCCAGCCACTTTGGCAAGACGCAAAGTCTGGTTGTACAGACAAGGCAAACAATCAGGTCTCAGTCGCATCGATGAGTACTTCCACTTCGCTCGAATCGGCCTCTACCTTTTTGGCTTTGAGGAGCCTATCCTCTTCGAGCTTGGCTTTAAGCTCCTCGTCGTCGATAGCCAAGATCTGCATCGCCAGATAGGCAGCATTGACCGCTCCGGCTTTGCCTACCGCCACGGTGGCTACCGGCATACCCGCTGGCATCTGGACGGTGCTCAGCAGCGCATCCATCCCATCCATGAAGCCCCCTTTCATCGGCACACCGATGACCGGCTTGATGGTCAGACTCGCTACCACACCAGCCAGATGGGCCGCCATCCCAGCCGCACAGATAAAGACGGTAGCTCCCTTTTTTTCGGCTTCTTGTACATAACTTTTGGTCCGCTGTGGACTTCTGTGGGCACTGGAGATGATCAGCTCATACTGCACCCCAAACTTCTCCAGCACCTTCGCACACTCTTTCATCACCTCGTAGTCGCTCTTGCTACCCATTATGATCGAAACAAAGCGCATACCCTCTCCTTTTTTGGCCAAATTATACAATTTTTTGACGAAGAAAACTCAGTGGCGGCAAAGCACAAGGGAGTTTGACGGGATTGACATTACCACTATGGATACACTCGTACTCTTTGCCCGCTTCTATTTTATCCAGCCTAAGCCACCATTTGCCATCTTCTTGCCACACTTTGCCGATCTCGTTTTCACAAGGCTTTGGCTCTTGGCCTTGGGGCGTGACGATCTCCAAGGTATCGCCTTTGCAGATCTTGTCTTTGGTCAAGAAGCGCAGACCATCTTCAAGCACTTCCGCTTTGACCTGGTGGGTGCCTTGGCTGATGGAGCTATCGAGCTTTTGGGTATCGCTTCTTTCATAGGGACGGCTGATCAGATAGCCATCGGTAAATCCTCGATGCTTCGTGGTGGCAAGCTCGGCTTGATACTTCTTAGGCTCGAAGCGCCCGGCATAGTAGTCGTCGATCGCCATCCGGTAGGCTTTGGTAGCGATGGCGGCGTAGTAGTCGCTTTTTGTACGCCCCTCGATCTTGAGGCTATCCACCACCCCGGCATCCAAGATCTCTTTGATATGGCTGGCGAGGTTGAGGTCTTTGGCGTTCATGATGTAGGTCCCTTCTCCCTCTATCTCTTCGAGCTTGAAAAGGGTACCGGTCTCTGGATTTTCGGCGTAGAGGGTGTACTCGAAGCGGCAGTCGTTGGCGCAGCTGCCACGGTTGGGCACCCGACCGCTCTGCACCGAGCTGATGAGGCATCTGCCGCTATAGGCGAAGCACATACTGCCGTGTACGAAGATCTCCAGCTCAAGATCTGGCACCTCCTCTTTGATCTTGGCCAAATCCTTGAGGCTGATCTCACGAGCGGCGATGATGCGGCTCACCCCCATCTCGTAGTAGACCATAGCATCGAGATAGTTCATCACGTTGGCCTGGGTGGAGAGGTGGATCGGGATGTGCGGAGCGATCGTCTGACACAGCTTGATCACACCCGGGGTGCTGACGATGAAGGCATCAGGACCCAGATCCGCCATCGTCTCGATATGCTTGGCGAAAAGCTTGATCTGGGAGTTAAAAGGAAAGCCGTTGATGGTGCAGTAGACCTTTTTGCTCAACGAGTGAGCGTAGTCGATCCCCTCTTTGAAGCTTTGCAGTGTAAACTCCTTGCCGCTACGAATGCGTAAAGAGTAGTGGCTCACCCCTCCATAGACCGCATCTGCTCCATAAGCCAGAGCGATTTTGAGTTTTTTGAGATTGCCCGCAGGACTTAAAAGCTCCACCTTTTTCATACGACCTGCCACCATCTATCGATATGAAACACAAGCTCACACCCTTTAAAGTCAACTCTCATCACCCCATCTATCTCCTCTGCTATTTTTTGATATTTGCCATCTATGAGTTTGTACAGTTTCACCTTTTGTATCTTGTAATCCACCATCATATAGTAGGGCACTCTCTCGGCCTCGTATATGGAAAATTTGATGTTTTTATCCTTAATGGCGGTAGAAGGACTGAGAACTTCTACAATAAATTCTGGAGCTTTTCGTGCAAAATCTTTGATTTTTTGGCAGCTCACAAGTACATCTGGACGCAATACCGTCTCTTCGTCCACGATATAATCAAGCTCGGTATAGACCAAACAGTGGCTATCACACTTTTCAAATGAACTTTTTAGATCGAAAATTATCTCACTTACAATCGCCTGATGAGGTCCAAACGGACTTGGCACCATCGCCACCGCTTGGCCGGCTATCAGCTCCCAATCCCCCTCCCATTGTTTGTAATCCTCATAGGTGTAACGAATCTGATAGGCCAAGTTACTCATCCAAAATCCTTAGCAGATGTTTATATCCCGTCATCTTGGCATAATCCGCCGCCGTTTTGTCGAACGTGTCTTTGACATCGGTATCGACCTTGCACTCGTGTACCAAGTATCTTACAATTGGCTCGTCTCCGTAGGCCATCGCCGCCATGAGCGGCGTAAAGCCCGATTTGCGTTTGGTGGTGTTGGGATCGATCCCTCGTCCCACCAAAAAGCGCACGATATCGAGCCGCCCCTTTTTGATCGCATCGTCGATCAGCCCCACTCCCTCTTCATCTATTTCGAAAATATCCGCTCCAGCCTCCACCAAGAGCTCAAACATCTTTAGGCTCGCTCCGCTTTTGATAGCGACCCTTAGCACCGAGTCCCCACTTTCGGTGCGAAGCTGGGCTATTGGTTCTCCCGATTCGATCGCCTCTTTGGCGCCCACCAAACTGTCTCGTCTGATCTCTTCAAAAATCCTCATACGCTCCCCCTATGATATAATTGTCTTTATTATAGCAAAAGGAGAGTCGTGCGCGTCGATCTGCACAACCATACCCCACGATGCAACCATGCCACGGGAGAGATGGAAGAATACCTCAAACGAGCCATCGAACAAAAAATAGATATCTTCGGCTTTAGCGACCACGCTCCGATGGCCTTCGATCCAAAATATCGCATGAAATTACAAGAGGCCGAGGAGTATGAAAAAGAGGTGATGGATTTGGCCAAAAAGTACGAAGGCCAAATCGAAGTGCTATTGGGTTATGAAGTGGACTTTTTGCCAAACTACCTGGAAGAGCGTATCTTGAAAGCTCCTGTGGACTATCTGATCGGCTCCGTGCACTTCATACCAAAAAATGGCAATCTGTGGGGATTTGACAATCCGGAGTTCATAGGCGAGTACAAAACGGCCGATATCGACAAGATCTGGCAAGACTATTTCGACGCCGTCGAAGCGATGGCCAAAAGCGGACTCTTTCAGATCGTAGGACACCTGGACCTTATCAAAGTCTTCAATTTCAAACCCAAAAAAGATGTGCGCCTCCTTGCCAAGAAGGCTCTTCAAGCCATCAAAAAAAGCGGCATGGCCATAGAGATCAGTAGTGCGGGGCTCAGAAAGCCAGTAGGCGAACCCTATCCATCCAAAGAGCTTTTGGAGGCGGCATACGATCTACAGATTCCCATCACTTTTGCCTCCGACGCCCACACCCCCGAGCAGGTTGGCCAAAATATGAGTAGTATCGAAACATTGGCCAAAGAGGTGGGATACGACAAAGTGGCCGTTTTTCGGCAAAAAGAGATGGAATTGCTCGATTTTTAAACAATGGCCAAAGAAAATTTGGGCTATAATGAGACCGACATAAACTAAATCCAAGGAGAGTGCATGAGCGCAGTCAAAGATTTTTTCGAGATGTTAGGACGCGAAGAGATCGAATTCGTCGATTTTCGTTTTACCGATATTTTCGGCCGATGGCACCATGTGGCCTACAACGCCAAAGCGGTCACCGAAGAGATGTTCGAAAAAGGTATTCCTTTTGATGGAAGCTCCATTCGAATGTGGAAAAACATCAGCGAGTCCGATACCCTTTTGATGCCGGACGCCTCTACCGCATTCGTCGATCCTTTCACCGCAGATCCGACTGCAGTCGTCATCTGCTCGGTTCATGACGTAGATGGTACCCCATACTACAAAGATCCTCGAACCATCGCCAAAAAAGCTTTGGAGTACCTGAGCGAAACCGGTATCGGTGACGCTGTATACTTTGGTCCTGAGAACGAATTTTTCATCTTCGATCATATCCATGTAGTGGACGAGCCAAACAGCCAGTGCTATGAAGTGGACTCCGAAGAGGGTGAATGGAGCTGGAAAAAAGATCCAAGAGACGAAGGTGGATACAACATAGGACACCGCCCTGCCTATAAAGAGGGATACTTCCCGGTACCTCCTGTAGATAGTCAGA